>NZ_JABERK010000009.1:0-80237 GCF_013004315.1 Acinetobacter sp. ANC 5378 | reverse complement strand
AGGATCAGAAAGCTTGTTTGAATCGATGTATTTCATCCGCAGATTATGCACGAATGCTAAGAAATCTTGGGTACGAATATTAACCAAAAGAAGATCATTTTTTGATTTATGAAAGAAGTTTAATAGATTCAAAACTTTCTAATTTCGAATTCTTTTTATCAATTAATAACGAGGTAATAGCATTCCCTTGCAGATACTCTCGTGCAAAACCATCCACAAGATGTGTGCTTAAATCAAAACGATTTTTTTGTTGAAAACTATTAAATATCTCATAGATTCTTAATATACGTAATGTGTCTTGATAATCTAAGTTTTTGATATTTTTTTGCTCTAATTCATTACCAACCTTAATTGTTGAATTATAAAAATTTTCATCTATATCTTCTAAACTTACATAAGCATCTTGAAAAGTATTAATAACTTTTCTCTTTAATATAGATTCCAGTCCACTGTTTTTATAATTTATATCTAACCAATCTAATTTTCTGATATAGCATGTTGGCTCAATCTCATACCAAGGCATCAAAAGTAGATGCTTTTTACTACGATGAACCGTCACGCTTGGCTCATATTTATCATAAAAAATCTTAACTATTCTTTTTTCAAGAAGTTCTATACCATCAAGCCATCCAATTACTTCAACAAGTTTTATGAAATCCTTATCCGACATATAAATTTTTTCGTAAAGAATTAAGCTCAAAAATAGCTTTTGTAAGGCATTTTCCATGAGAATCTTGTAATCCTGACGATTCACATAGCCTAAATACTTAAAAGAATTTATATCTTGTGCAACGTCACCTATAGCAGATAACACTCCCAATTTAGAAGGAAAATTAGACAAAATTATTTTGCTATAATTCATTGAATTTTATAATCTCTTTTCATTTTTGATTATTTTATAATAATACTTTTTAAATACAATCAATCTAATTACTTCACATCAAAAACAACATGACTATGAAAAAAGTATCCTCCATCACCAAACTCGAAGACTTAGGAAGAATCCAACTGTCTAAGTCATTCTTTATGCGTGACTTCCTCTATAGTGAAATCGCCAATTGGTACGGTGTACCTAACTACCCCGATCATCCTGACATCGCCATTCGTACAGGTACAGAGCTTTGCGAGCAACTCCTCGAACCACTACAAGAAAAATTTGGTCGTATTGCTATTCGTTCTGCTTACCGCTCACCAAACGTGAACCAACTTGGCAACGAAAAAGGACATAACTGCGCAAGCAATGAGAAAAATTTTGCCAGCCACATTTGGGACTACCCTGGCGAAAAAGGCTATGGCGCAACGGCGTGTATCGTCATTCCCTCATTTTTAGAACTTTATTAAAAAGACCAAAGCAACTGGCAACAATTGGCGTATTGGATTCATAACAATTTGAACTATAGCCACATGACATTTTTCCCAAAACTCTGTGCATTTAACATCGGTTGGCATGAACAACCTTCGCGGGAAATTTACAGTTATATACCACCGAAAGGCTATTTGCTGCGAGGTGAAGCGGTGAATGCGGAGTTTCAGAAGTTTTATCCTGATCTTATTTAATTTCCCCCTCACCCCCTTACGCAACAATGTTGCTCATCCCTTAGGGAGACGGAGAAATCATTGTTAATTAACTGCCTTCATGAATTTTATAATGAAAGTTCCCTCTCATCTCAGGAGAGGGCTAGGGAGAGGTAAATGTGTTATATAATTAAACAAAAATTGGCAAAAAATAAAAATGACACCCGAACTATTACTTACTCTCATTCAAGCAGCAATCGGTATATTTACCATCACAATCGTTGTGCTTCTAATTCCTCCGAAGTCGAGAAAATATTTATTTTCACTTCATCATGAAGACTTTAAAGATCGAAAAGGAGCACAACTATTACACGTCGGAGAAATGATCGTCTATCCAATTGTTTGGCTGTTTAAGATCATTGCCGCCATTTTAAAATAGGTATGTCCTTTAGCGAATAATACCCAACTTATTCCACACATCCGGCGTCAAAAAAGTCATCACCATCTTATTCAGGTCGACATAACGCAATACACCTTTCAACTGCTGATTCACTTCAGGATTTTTCACAATGGTTTCACCTGTAGTACGACCTAATTCCTGAAAACTATCGCCTACAGCTTGCAAGCCTTCGGCCTGAATCACGGCTTTGGTTTGTGCAGAACACTGCTCCACCAAGATGCGCTGTAAAACGGTCGCTAGGCTTTTATCCAGTTGCTCTTTCTGAACGTCAGTCACTTGACTAAAACTTTTTAAATCCGGATGGGTCGATAAAGCCACAAAGGTCCATTGCAGTACAGTTTTCTTATCCGTTTCAGTTGTCGACTTCACCAAACAATTACTCAGCTGCTCGACCGTTGGTCCCGCTGTCGCCAATTGCGCGGAACCCAACAATGTAACCGCCATCAAAGCTGAAAAGCCTATACGTGAAATGCTGTGACGAGCGGTGGTTGAAACATTGCGAGACATAAGGCGAACTCCAGTGAAAAATCATTATCTTTGTATCATAACGCTGAGGTTTTCACCTGTTATGACTCTGTAAACTGAACTCACTGAACATTGAATTAAACACTAAAAAATGATGTTTTCTATTCAAGTAAAATATCTCATCCAACAAAATTAAATTCATCTGGGCAATGGTTTAGAGATTAGCCTCTATCCAATCATTGGGATAATCCAGCTAACTGGGCGAGTCTTTTAAAATTCAAAATTAATGCAGTCAAATTACTTGATCTGCCTCAACATATTCTTCGCACCAGCATGATTATAATTATTGGCCAAATTCTGCAAAATTTTTACTGCCTGCGCTTTGGAATTGGCAAAACGGCTGCTATAACTTGGCACACTGGTTAAACAGCGCGCGACCACCATTCCGGATTCAGTATAAACTTTGGTTCCTTCCGTTCCCTGTAACTTGCCGTAGTTATAAGCACGTTGTGCGTTATTACAGGCAGCAATCTGATTTTTACCACTATTCAAATCACGGCGTGCGGCAACATAATATTTAAGCTGTTGCTGCTGTGGTGTTTCGACAACCTGTACAGAGCGTTTTACTGGCAATTCTGGCGTAGGCTTGGTTTCTTTTTTAGTTTCAACCTCTTTTTTAACTTCAACTTCTTTTGGAGTCACAGCTTTACTCGCTGTATTTTTAGCAGTTTGATTATTTACAGTGGTTTTTTTTGCGGCAGAATTATTTGAAGAATTGGCACTGGAATAAAATTTTTGAGCATCCCCAGCCGTCATGATTTTAGTTTGAAGCGCGACCATACGGGTGCCACTACCATCATCTAATTTACGCTCAGAAACTGGTTCAATCGATACAATCCAGCTTTGCCCATCACTTTGCACACACTTATATGCGCCTATACCTTGTTTGACACTGCTATAGGTAGAGAGCAGTTTTTTATCCCATTGATTCTTGACCAAACTCATTGAACTTTTATGTAATAGGGAAAACTTGCCACCCTTGGCAGAACAATAACTATTTAAATATTTTCTTGGATATAAAGATTGTATTTCTTTATTGCTTTGCTTTGCTCCCCAAGAATAGACATATTCTTTAGCCCGACCATTTACAGCATTAATATTTTTCTGAACAATAAGTTCCTGAGGTGAGGTGAAATTTTTAACTGAATCCGAGTTAAAACTGTCAATACTGGTACAGCCATGTAAAGCGATGCCCACTCCACCAATCAAGATTAATGTTCTGAAATTCACGTATCAATTCTCAATTATGCCGTATGAGATGAAAGTATATGAAAATACAAAAAATAACAAACCCAGAACTTTGATTTAATTATTGATTTTACTGAATTGTTTTTTGAATTTCTTATTCAAAACTGACTAAAAACTGCCAATTTTCAAATGTTTTATGCTGAAAATTTGAACTGTATAACAATTAAATCGCACTTTTAAAAATTTTATCATGGGTTTAAAAATTTATCCCTGCAGCCATTCAACCATTTAAATGATGAAGTGACCCAATTTTATCTTTTTATCAAAATGATTTTTTTATTTTATTGAACCTATATCTGACTAATTGCTTTTCAACAATCACCTCATGAGCAACAGATGCTCCAACTTCCATCATTCATTCATCCTTCCTATTTACCATATGAATCACTTCACCACAGCTTCAATCAGATACAGATCCCAAATTCCACCCGGGAAACCTTTGCACATGCCTGTCCAGCGATCCAGCGTTTTCACAAAAGCTTGACTGTTCCAGATCCATTGGCTCATTGCCCAGCAATCTCCAAGACCACGACCCTTTTGCGCACTGCTGATTTCACCTGCTGCAAAATCTGAAGCAAATTCAGTCACAAAGCTCGCCTTGCCTTTTAAAGATTCATTCAGCACCCAGGCACCATAGCCTTCATTATAGGCACCACGCCAACATAGCGTTGTTGCCAGAACTTTATGATTGGTGAGTTTATAGAGTTCAATGGCTTGGGGTTCTGCACCCGTTTCTTCATTAATGCCTTCACAGAATATATGAGCATCTTGAAGCTCTGGTTGGGCAGCCATGAGAAGCGTATGTACGGCTTGATACTGTTCAGTATTCGGCTGTAAGGTCAAATAAGATTTTGCCGCTGTGTTCACCTTTTTGACCATCAGTTTTGGCTGTGCAGCGAGAACTTTTGATTCATTTGCCGATCCTTTTTTGACCAAGGCTCCGACTGTACCGGTACGCTTCTGAAAATCATCCATTTTCAATAAAGTCGCAGTCATGCCCGCATCTGAAACCTGCCAGGTGTAATGGTTATTTTTAAAGATGATTTTTAGGTTTTTCTGGGCGTACTGTAATAATCCATTGATTTGCTGGGCATTCAGGGTTCCAATTAAAGCTTGGGTGGAAGGATTTAAATTGACCGCCCCAAAATTTTTGCCATTCAGATAAAGTCGAATATTATTCATTTTTTTACTGTCTAAGGTCTGATCATCGCTGGATAAGGCAAATTTTCCTTGAACTGCCTGTTTTGCCCCAGCCTGACGCGTCAGCAATATCGAAGCCGGCATCGCTTGAGCAGTATCTGGCTGATAACCTGCCGCACGGCAGGTTCCGGTATTACTACAATGCACTTCCCAATCCAGATAAGCAAAAGACCGGCCTTGAATATCTTGGGCCACAGTGAATGGACTCAGCGCGGTTAAACAAATGAGAGACATCAAACTGTAGAAAACTTTCATCTTTTTTATCCCAACCTTTTTTATAAATATACATCCTAATGACAATTTTCAGTGTTGCTGAATCATTTCAAAATGCTGTTATTTATCCCTTTCAAGTGCATACCGGCACTATTGAGTCTATTTAGAATATTAAAGCCACATAAAAAAACCCGCATGATGCGGGTTTTTATTTCAGCCAATATTACTTATGTAAAGTCGACTCAAATGCTTTTAAACGCTTATAGATTGAAAGCAATTCAATAATCGTTGGCCATGACTCAATTAAATACTGAAACGACTCACGCACCTTACCAAATACATTGGCAATCTGCATCATTAAACCCAGCGTAATCGCCCCTGCGGCAATACTCGGAAACAGCACAAATAAACCGTATAGATTGTCCAACTGCATATACCAGATACGCACCAGATTGAAATAGGCATAGTGGAAATATAAACGGAAATAGTTAAAACGGACTTTGCTAAATAACTCTTTTAAGGTCAGTGGATCGGCACGGTCAGCATAGTCTTCACCATAGACCAGTTCCTTACGGTATGCAGCTTCAACCCTCTGGTTGTTAAATTCCAAACCGGGTAATTTATAACCCACAACCATCAACACCACAGTACCCAAAACCGCCCAGCTAATGGCTGCCCAAACCAGTGCATACGGAATTTCACCAATCACAGGCAACTGTTTCACATGCGATGACAACTGTAATAACACCGGTAAAAACGCCATTAAAGTCATCAAGGCTTGAATGAAACTCACCCCCAAACTTTCAGTGGTTTTGGCAAAACGCATGGTATCTTCCTGAATACGCTGCGAAGCCCCTTCAATATAACGTAACTGTTCCCAATGTGCGGTGTAATAGTCATTCATGGCTGTACGCCAGCGGAAAATATAATGACTGACAAAGAACAGGTTAAATACCGCAATCGTGACATAAACCATCGCGACGTACAGGAAGGTCATGGTTTCACTATAAAGTAAATTGACATCTCCCCCGCCACTGCTAAGCATTTTCTGGATCAAGTCGTAAAATGGGCTATACCACGCATTCACTACGACGTTGACCTGCACTGAAAACCAGATATTAAACAGAATAAAGGCAGAACCCCAGACTGACCAGCCTTGCCAGGGATTGCTGGATTTAAATTTCCAGAATAGGGCAAAAATAACCGTTGAGACCAGAAACCATAGATAAAACCATAAAAATGAAGGAGTCCAAAAACGACTTACGCCAATAGGCAATTCAGCCTCATGATAGCCTTGGGCAAAGCCTAAAAATGTTCCCCAACTATTTCCACCTGAATACCACAAAGCAACATTGATTAAAAACCAAAGCACCAACGACAAAAAGAACCACTTCGGGTTCGGAAAAAAAGATTTAAACATTGCGTATGGATATTCCTTTATTTTTTAATTTACAACCTAAGCCATCCACTCAAACCAAACCGATTTTTAGCCCCCATGGATAGATCCGCCATTATTCTAGTATTTTCATCTTTGTAGCAACTTCTTCACTGTTTGTGAAATGTTTTTTCGCGTGAATCTGATTGAACAACCTAACCTTTCAATAAACAATGTGTACTTTTAAATTAACCCATCGATGATATTTCCATCATTTCAACTCATCATAGATCCAAAGCTCAAAGAAGATAAGCTTTATTTTCTCAGGGTGAAAAGCTGACAGATCCTGATTTAAACAATGTGTTGTTAGCTACTTTTGAGACACCAAAGCAGCATGTCAAACTTAAGCCATGAACCTGATGACAACCTAGGCTAGTATTCGTAAATTAAAACAATATTAAAAAAAACATCCAGCGACCTAATGAGTTTTCCTTTCTTCAACAGGTGGATAAATTATAAAAACTGGCAAAATCAAATTATAAAATTCAACAAATCCGCAATTTCCTATTTAATGTGCATATCACATAAACATTCCATCTGATTTTTTTTGATTTAACTCTCAATGCTGATAAAATTGGTTAAATATCTATCAAATCATGTTATTATTTCATTAAGTTATGGAAAACGCTCGGGAAAGCAAAATGGATAATTTAGTCATAGAATTATTAAAACCAGTCATTCTACAAAAAGAAAATTGCAATCCTTTAGTGTTTGAACAAGGGACAATTTTAAAAGTCGTGATGCAGACCCCTACCGGTCTATTGGTATCGGATGATTCAAACTTTAATTTCACCGTTTCTTTGAATGATAAAAATGAAGTATGGCGTGAACTATAACATTCACCCCGTCCTTTCCGGACATAAACGGCTGTACTGTATAATCTAAATTTGAGTGCAATCCCCCAATCTCACTCTTAAGATCATATAATTTTCAACTTATTACAATGAATTAAATATGTTCAGGTGTTGTTTTTTCAACAGCACCAGATAGCTCGCTCTGCTGAGTAAGTTCTTTTATTTTTAAGTTTCTATCCGCTGACGCTTCAAAACTTCCAAGCTGACTAAGTTCTACCTTTCATTCATTCGGAAGGAAAATTGAATTTATCCTATCTGTTATATTTAGCCACTCTTTTAATAAATAAAAATGATTACGCTTACTCATCATTAAAGCATATTTAATTGATTATTAACTTAATATATGAAGTATTCCCCATATCATCTTCGGTTATTTATACTTACAAGATGAGTGAGTAACGGTAATTAAAAAAAATGTTCTTTAACCCAATAAACTCTAATTGCAAGCTTCAATACACACGAACTGTCCAACCTATAAATCAATTTAAAAATTTCAGGTTAATCTTTCATTCAATACGTACTGTTGTTTTAATTTCCGATATGCAGATAAATCGAGTGATTAACATTGCTTTAGGAAAGCTTTACATCTAGAACAATACACCACCCTTTGTTTGGATGGTGCATTTGGTTGGTCATTTCAGAACTTTACTTCAGTGAATTTCAAACCGGTAGCATTCAATTTAATGAAATTTATTTTATTATTTTCTAAGTGTGCTCATAAAACTCACGACTGAAAACAGCCAGATAAACAAGATAAAACTGCGTTCTTTGCTGAAATGACTGACATCTGTGCCATGCAAAATATTATGGCGTGTCATGGTCACAGTTGAGCTGCTATCCATTTTATAGACTGCCAATTCTGCAAAATAACGATTCAGTTCAGTCGCAATTTTAGCTTTATGCCACAAACTTTTAATTTCATTGCCCTTTAAACCCGGCACAATTTTATAGACATCGACAAATTTGGTCTGGTTCTGTTTTAAGAAACCACGTTCAATCAGGACATCGGTCAATAGACCTTCCAACTGAGCATACAAAAGCGGGATGCAGCCTGCAAGACACTGCATCTGATACAGTTTAAACGCTTCTTGAATCACCAGACGGCGCTGTGTTTTATTTTCGGCATCAATCTCTAAAGCGTCAAAGGCTTCAAGCAGTTCGGCTTGGAAATAATCCGCATTGATCACATCTAAAAGATCGAAGCTTGCTACATCCTGCTCATGTTGATTGACCAAGCTCCAGATATGAATCAGGTTTAATGCATCATTGGCAAATTTGGCATCAACCGGTTGATCAAGATCATCGGCAAGTACATCAAAATAAGCTTCAACTTGAGCATGTTGACGTAATGCTTGCATTAAATGCGTATGTTCACCCGCAGACATTTCCTGAAGATATTGCTCGGCGTTTTGTAAAATGCCTTTCCCGAGTTTGTTCTGAGCATTCTGATTTTGTGGAATTCGGGTCACTTCTCGTTCGAAATCATCTAAATCAAAATCATCATCAATCATGGACTTGCTACTCATTCACATCTGTATAACTGTGTATTATCGCTGTTCTTGAGGAGCGAATATATAAAAATCTACTTTTGCAAAGAATTCAGCTAATCCCTTGTGCATCTGGCATGCAACTAAGGTAAAATCGATCACCTTGCATAAAATACGAATGAGAGAGTTATATCCGTGCGTAATATCCTAGTCACTAACGCCCTTCCATACGCCAATGGTCCAATCCATATGGGTCACTTACTCGGTTATATCCAAGCAGATATTTGGGTTCGTGCCATGCGTGCAATGGGTCATGATGTGACTTATGTCTGTGCGGATGATGCTCACGGTACAGCTATCATGCTGCGCGCTGAAGCGAACGGTATTTCACCTGAAGCGCAAATTGCCAATGTACAAAAAGAACATATGCGTGACTTTGATGGTTTCGGTGTTCACTTTGACCATTATGATTCGACCAACAGCAAAGAAAATAAAAATCGTTCATCTGAGATTTACATTAAGAACCGTGAAGCAGGCAACATCGCAGTTCGTCCTGTAAAACAGTTATTCGATCCTGAAAAAGGCATGTTCCTGTCAGATCGTTTCATTAAAGGTACATGCCCGAAATGTAAAGCGGAAGATCAGTACGGCGACTCATGTGAAGTTTGTGGTGCAACCTATAATGCAACAGAATTATTAAATCCAAAATCAACTTTAAGTGGTGCGGCTCCTGTTGAGAAATCATCAGATCATTACTTCTTCAAACTTCCGAATTTTGGTGAATACCTGCAAAAATGGACGCGTGATGAAGGTCGCCTGCCAGTTTCTATCGCAAATAAATTGGATGAATGGTTTGAAGCCGGTTTAAACGATTGGGATATCTCTCGTGATGCACCGTATTTCGGTTTTGAAATTCCAGATGCGCCAAACAAATACTTCTATGTTTGGGTAGATGCGCCAATTGGTTACATGTCAAGTTTTGAAAACTACATCAAAACCAAACGTCCTGAACTCAGCTTTGACGATTACTGGAAAAAAGATTCTAAAAACGAGGTTTATCACTTCATTGGTAAAGACATCGTTTACTTCCACGCGTTGTTCTGGCCTGCAATGCTTGAAGGCGCAAACTACCGTACGCCATCAGGTTTATTCGTCAATGGTTTCTTGACTGTAAATGGTCAAAAAATGTCTAAATCTCGTGGTACGTTCATCAAAGCCGAAACCTATTTAGAGCATTTAAACCCTGAATATTTACGTTACTACTTCGCGTCTAAACTTTCTGACAAAGTTGAAGATTCTGACTTGAACCTTGATGACTTCGTTCAAAAGGTAAACTCTGACTTAGTTGGTAAAGTAGTGAACATTGCCAGCCGTTGTGCGAAATTCATCAATACCAAATTTGATAATAAGTTAAGCGCGAATTGTGCAGAGCCTGAATTGGTACAAAGCTTTATCGATGCAGGTACCTCGATTGCTGCTCAATACGAAGCACGTGAATTCTCTGCTGCAATTCGTGAAATCATGGCGCTTGCAGATAAAGCTAACCAGTACATCGATGAGAAAAAACCTTGGGCACTCGCGAAGATTGAAGGCGAAGAACAACAAGTTCACGATGTATGTTCTGTCGGCATTAACTTGTTCCGTCAATTGGCTGTTTATCTTGCACCTGTACTTCCAACATTGGCTCAACAAGTTCAAGACTTCTTACAATTGGCTTCTTTCGATTTCGCTTCTCGTGAAACGATTCTTGTGGGTCATGAAATTGCGTTGTTCCAACCGTTAATGCAACGTGTTGACCCGAAAGCGGTTGCGGCTATGGTCGATGCATCTAAAGATTCTTTAGCTGCGCCTGCTGAAGCGCCAAAAGCTGAGAAGAAAAAAGAGAAGAAAGTTGCTCCTGCAAAAGTTGAACAGAAAGTTGGTGAAGCTGAAATTATTGGCATCGAAGACTTTATGAAAGTTGACCTTCGTGTTGCTGAAGTTTTAGAAGCGGCTACGGTTGAAGGTTCTGACAAACTTCTCCAATTAACTTTAAATGTTGGTGAAGCTGAACCACGCAATGTATTCAGTGGTATTCGTGAGTTCTACCAACCCGAAGACCTTAAAGGCAAACTGGTGGTAATGGTGGCTAACCTTGCACCACGTAAGATGCGTTTTGGTATCTCTAACGGTATGGTGCTCGCTGCGGGTAATGGCGAAGGTGTTTGGGTGATTTCACCTGAAACTGGTGCTAAACCAGGTGAGAAAGTGTCTTAAGATTTAAAGTCTGATATAAAAAAGCCTCTACGATGTAGGGGCTTTTTTGTTTGCTTATACCTCTCCCTAACCCTCTCCTAAAAGGAGAGGGTATTTCATTGTGAACTCTAAGACAGCATAAAATCAGATAACCCGCGACATGGATGTCGCCCGTTCGTTAGGGGTACACGGACGTGCCATCTAACGAACAAAGGATTTTTGTTACTTTTGATCCTTCAAAAGTAAGGAAAAAATCCAACCTAAAAATTTAAAATCTATACTTATCTATGCTAAAAATATTCATCACTTTAAATTTAATAACAATCCTATGAAAAACCTAAAACCCATCCTCCTCGCTTTAACCCTTGGCACAGCAACCCTCAGCACCCAAGCTGCTGAACCAACTACCATTCAAGCACCTAAACAAGTGGCTGGCTATTACCATCACCAAATCGGCAATACCCAAATCACCGCCCTACTTGATGGTACAAACTACTTAAACCCATCCATGTTTAAAGGCTTAAGCGAGCAACAAAAAAATGAAATTTTAAAGAAATACTATGCTGACCAAGCCAAAGGCATCCAAACCTCAGTCAATGCCTTTCTCATCAATACAGGCAAGCAACTGCTGATGGTCGATAGCGGTGCTGCAAGCTGCTTTGGCGCCCATTTAGGTTCGATCTATAACAACCTCAAAGCATCAGGTTATAAGCCTGAACAAGTGAATGAGATCTTCCTCACCCACCTACACCCTGACCATGTCTGCGGTATCTCCAACAATGGTATCGCCAATTATCCAAATGCCACACTGCACATTGCCAAAACCGAATATGATTTTTGGCTAAATCCCAATACCGTGAAGAAATTGCCAAAGGATAAACAGGCCGGTTTCCTGGGTACGGTTGAGAAAATTAAAGCCGCTTTAGCTCCGTATGAGAAAGCCAAAAAAGTGAAGGTATTCTCTGACAAATCATTGGCTTTTGGCGGTATCGAATTTAAGCCATCGTTTGGTCATACACCTGGACATTACAGCTTTAAATTGAAGTCTGATGGTCAAGAAGCGGTGTTTATTGGTGATATCGTGCATTCCCATACCCTTCAGTTTGACCGTCCTGAAACCGCCATTGAATTTGATGTTGACCCCAAAGCAGCGGTACAGACACGTCTGAAACACTTTGCTGAATATGCCAAAGAAGGTCAGCTGATTGCAGCACCGCATTTACCTTTCCCGGGTTTAGGTCATATTTACTCTAAAGACGGTAAGAGTTATCAGTGGATTCCGGTATATTTTAAAGATTGATAAAAGATGAATAAAAATAATCCCCTCGCTTGAGGGGATTTTTGAATTTATCTGTATTTCAATTGTCTACTGAACTTAAAATGGAATTTGATATTTTGTCGGCAACGAAGCGCTTACGCCCGGTTTGTTTGGCTTTAAACAGGTTTTTATCGACCATATTCAAAAAGTGTATTTTGTCATCTTTTTCTGTCGGGCAAATACATTTCACCCCCAAACTTAAGCTGACATTTTCAGAAATGGGAGATGCCCGATGCGGAAGATTGGCCTGATCCATCATGTGGAGTATATTGTCTGCAATTTGAATCGCTCCTTCCAAATGTGTTTCTGGCAACACAATCGCAAATTCTTCTCCGCCATAACGTGCCACCAAGTCACGTGGACGTACACAGCAACTTTCCAGCATCTGTGCAATCTGCTTAATACAGGCATCACCAATAATGTGCCCATTAAAGTCATTGTATTGCTTGAAAAAGTCGATATCGATCAAAATCACTGAAATTGGCTTTTGCTCACGTATTGCGTTGTACCATTCGCGCGAATAAAAATCATCAAATAGACGGCGGTTGGCAATTTCGGTTAAACCATCCTTATAGGAAAATTCTTCCAGCTTGCGGTGTAAGGCGGTTAATTTTTCTTCCTTTTTCTTACGGTCAGAAATATCAAACATAAAACCGACTAAACGTTCAACTTCACCATTTTCCTTGCGTACCACATGAACTACATCACGAATCCAGCAATATCCACCGCTTGCCTTTAAGGCACGATAATCCGCTTCATGATCTATACCCGCAATCGATTGCGACACACAATAATTCAGGACATGATCACGATCATCCCGGTGCATACGGTCTGCCCAGTCCTGCACCGATTTCCAGGAATCCTGTTCCCAGCCCAGTAACTTTTCAATTTGAGGGCCAATATAACTAAACTGTTTAGTGGCCCAGTCTATGCTCCAGGGTATGGCCAAAGTCGACTCTAATAATGTTTTATAAAACATGTCATTCGACAATTGCTGCTCATCAAACGGATTATTTGGCATAAAATTACTCTAATTTGAATGTGCAAAAAATGTCTTAGCATGTTCTGGTTTTGCCATACAGGACATTTTAATACGCTCTTGATGATTAACCTGCTTGCAGCAGGTTCCCCAATAAAAACTGCTTTTTCACAACTGAACATTTTTACGTTTCAAGATGATTGTTTATTCTACAATTTCTCTCAAAGAAGAAACACATCATTCCGAGCATTTGATTTACTTTAAAAGCAATCAAAAATCACTCATACGGCAAAAGCATCGCATCCATTTTTCTAAAATTTTCAAAACAACACCCAGGATCACATGATGAATTATATTGTCTACTTTGAAATCCAGTCTTCAAACCCACCCAGAGACATTAACTTTTACCAGACTGTTTTTGGCTGGAAATTTACCCCAGTTGAAGGTCTTCCTATTGAATATTACCAGATCGAAACTGAAAACATGTCGGGCGGCTTATTTAAACCTCCTGCAGAAGTCCCTCCAGCCCATTGTGGCACCAATGCTTTTACCTGTTCTGTGCTGGTCGAAAATTTCGATGAAGCATCCAGGAAGATTCTTACCGCTGGTGGTCAAATCGCCATGCCTAAATTTGCAATTCCCGGTCGTTGCTGGCAGGGATATTTTCTCGACCTAGATCAAAATACCTTCGGTCTGGTTGAAGCAGATGAAAAAGCACAATAAAAAAAGAGATAAATTCTAATGAATTAACACGACTTAGGTGGTCGCACCCGTGATGTATTGCATAATAAGTGGCTGCATTTATGGTAATTTATAGCCTCATCATGCATTGTGATTTGGGGCGTTACATGACTGTTCATTTTTTTCATACATCAGATTGGCACTTGGGACAATTCTTTTATAACCATTCACGCCAGTATGAACATGAACAATTTTTAACGTGGCTACTTGAACAAATCAAACAAAAACAACCGAATGCCCTACTCATTGCCGGGGATATTTTTGATGTTATCAATCCTGCATCCGCCGCACAAAAACAGCTTTATCAATTTTTAGCCGATGCCCATGCACTTGCCCCACATATGCAAACCCTAATGATTGCCGGTAATCATGATTCGGGTTATCGGATTGAACAGGTCGAACCCTTGCTGGAAAAATACAATGCCAGAACGGTTGGAGTGGTTCGCTGGAATGATGACAAGACTTTAGATCTCGATCGCTTACTGCAACCCATTTATGACCGAGATAAAAAGATTATCGCCTGGTGTTTAAGCCTGCCCTTTTTACGTGCTGCTGAAATTACCGGTTTTAATGAGCACACCACCAATAGCCAAAATGCGATTGCCTATTTACATCAACAACTGATCAGCGAAGCCAAGAAACGTAAGACCGCTGATCAGGCGCTGATTTTAATGTCGCATGCGCATATGCAAGGCGGTGAAACTTCCGACTCTGAACGCCCGATTATTATTGGCAATGAAGAAGCCCTCTCTACCGCATTATTTGATGAGGTCATTGATTACGTGGCACTTGGGCATTTGCATAAACCACAAAAAGTTCAGCATCCGCATATTCGTTATAGCGGCTCACCGATTCCGCTCTCTTTTAGTGAAATTAACTATAAACACCAAGTGGTTGAAGTCAAAATTGAACCATCGAAAGCTAATGAAACTGCTTTTCAATTTGAAGCATTGCCTATTCCACGCAGTATTCAGTTACATCGAATTCGGGGTGAGTTAAATGAGGTGTTCGCCCAGCTTAAAGCACTCACCAGTGGTGAAATTGCCAATATTGATCAACGTGAATATATCGATATTGAATATCATACCGACACACCGCCCCTGCCCAATTTAAGACAACAGTTTGAAGATGCCTTGCCTAAAGACCGCTATCGTCTGGTTAAAATTTCACGCCAATATAAAAACAATCAAGTGCAAAACTCGTCTGCAAAAATTCAGCTTGAACCGCCAACGCCAGAAAAATTATTTGAACAGATTTGGCAGAACAAAGGTTATGCGCAGGATGAGGCGGTGTTAAAAGATTTTCAAACTCTGGTTCAAGAAGCCCATCGTTCACTTGAAGATAGAAACACGATTTAAGGATTTGCCATGAAAATTTTATCTATCCGTATAAAAAATCTGGCATCTCTTGCTGGCGAACATTTTATTGATTTTGAAAGTGAACCTTTGGCCAATGCCGGTTTAATTGCCATTATTGGTAAAACCGGTGCAGGCAAATCCACGATTTTAGATGCCATGTGTCTGGCATTGTTTAACCAGGTGCCGCGTCTAAAAGGCAGTGATGGTAAATTGGTCGATGTCGATGGTTCTGAATTACTCGCCAATTCACCGTTAACCGTGCTTCGCCGTGGGACAGGACATGGTTTTGCCGAACTTGTTTTTGTGGCACAGGATCAAAAGCATTATCTGGCACGTTGGGAAATTAAACGTGCGCGTGAAAGTGCCACAGGTAAATTACAAAGTGTACAACGCTATTTAAAATGTTTAACCGATGGTGTGGTGATTGCGGATAAAGCCAAAGCAGTTGATGCCAGTATTCTCAAAATCACCCAACTCAGTTTTGAGCAATTTACCCGTGCAGTTCTACTGGCCCAATCTGAAGTGACTGCATTTTTAAAAGCCCGGGATAATGAACGTGGTGCTTTACTGGAATACCTAACCAACTCCAATATTTTTGCCAAAATTGGTGAAATTGCATTTCGTAAAACCGCTGATATTGAAAAAGAGCGTAAAAAACTCGAAGAAATGATTGGTCATATTGATATTTTGTCAGATGAAGCAATTGCGGAGCTGAATCAGCAATTTACAATCGCAACTATTGAATATAAAAAATTAGAAACTGAAAAAACAGATCTAAGCAAACAACAACTTTGGTTTGAAGAAAATCAAAAGCTGGAAAACCAAATCAGCGACAAACAAAAAAATTATGATCATCAATTTTTTGTTCAACAACAGTTAGCCGCTGAACGTCAAAAACTGAACCGTTTAGAAATATTTTCAAATATTCGCCCAACTGTGTTTCAACAGGCCCAATTAGTCAAAGCCCAACAACAGCTTGCACCACAGATTCAGCAACTCCAGAATTCTTTTGATGTGGTTTCAAAGCAATTTTATAATGAAGAACAACACTATAAAAAAGCGGACACTGAACTCAAAATTTTACAAGATTTTGAATTCACCCATGCCGAGGCTTTAAAACAAGTCCGAAGCTGTATTCAAGAACGTGATTTTATTGGGGCTGAATTTAACAAGCTGAAAACCAGATGCATAGAATTAGATGCACAACAACAGCCCTTAAATGTGCAAAAACAAAATATTGAACTGGATATTTCAAGGCTTTTCGACCAGCAAAAAGCAATCCAAAAGCAATTATCTGAAACTGAAAAATTCAATCCGCTGGATCAAAGTATTCATGCCCATATTCAACAATTACAGCAATTCATTACTCAATATCAAACGATTGAACAAAGTTTAGGGGATCTGACTCTGGCGCAATCAAAATGTGCAGAAGATCAACTTAAGTTAGAACAGCTCCAGACTGAATTTGGTTCTGTCACGCAGATTGAACAGCAACTGCTACAATTAAATTCTGAGCGTGAGCTGAAAATTTCACAGCTTAATCAGCTGGATCTTGCACAACAAAAGTTAAAACAATATTTTGAATTACATGCGGATGTATCTAACCATCAAACTAAATTACAGACATTCAGCTCACAAGCACTTGAACTGAATCAGGCAAGTACACAAGCAGAAAAAAGCTTTGAAGCGGCAAAAAATGAACGGATTCAACTACAAGAAGTTTTGCAAAAACAGCGCTTATTGCATGCAGAAAACATTGAGCAATTACGTAATAATTTAGTGGCGGATGAGCCTTGTCTGGTATGTGGTAGTACTTCTCATCCTTATAAGAATGATGAATCACACGTTTCAAAAGCCTTGTTTGAATTGCAACAACAGCAAGAACAACACGCCATTCAAAAAGAGCAGGAGAATTTTCAACGTTGGCAAATGGCACAACAACAGGCGACCAAAGCGCAATCTGAACTGGATCAACTCAAAAACAGCATTCAAAGCAATCTTGAAAAATTAGAAATCCAGCAAAAAGAATTAGCACAACAGTTTTCAAATGTGCAGATTCAAATCAATTTTGAACAATCAGCTCATGATATTGAGAAACAGGCCTTAGAAGCTTTAACTCAATTTAAAAATGAAAAACAAGCTCTTGAAAATCAATTAACAACACTCAACCAAGTTCTTAAAGATCAACACACTTTAGCCCAACAAATTCAAAGTATTCAATATCAACTGAACAATGCTCAAAACTTGCAACAACACGTTCAGCATGTCATCGCTTGTTTAAGTGAGGCTGAACAACAACAATGGATCACACAAACCACGGCTCAAGCAAAAGTTGTTTTAACAGCATTATCCAATCGTGCTCAACATCTGACCAGCTTAGATAAGCTCGCTAAAGATCAAGATAATCTTCATCAAACTTTAACTTTAGTTAGCACAAATCAGAACAACCTAGCGAAGCTCATTTCTGAAACGACCCAAACACGCGATCAAGCCTATGCAAGAGGGCAAAAAAATACCCAGATTGCCACTCAGCTGATTCAACAGATGACCGGTTTAACGGAAATCAAACCGCATGAATGGTTGCTGCAACATGATGCAGACCGTCAACAAAAACAACAGGTTTATCAGCAGCAAAAACAAAGTTTTGAATTATTGAGGATTGATTTTGAGAGACAGCAGAGTGATTTGAAACAATTGACCTCTCGACAGGCTGAACATCAAAAAACCATTGATCTGCTGAATGTTGAAATTGAAAACTGGTTGAAAGCACATCAAGATTTTACCACCCAGGATTTGACCGATTTGGTACAGATCAGTTCTGCACAAGAACAAAAGATTCGGACTCAACTGCAAAATGCTGAACGGCTATTGAATGAAAGTGCATCTGCTTTAAAAACCTTACAAGAGCAACAGACAGCGCATCTCAGCCAGCAACCGAATATTGAGCTGAATGTCTTAACACAGCAAATTAAAGACAATCTGGATGCTTTAACGGCTCAATCTGAGGTCTTAGATAAACTCAAACTCGATCTTGCACGCCATCAAGATAATCTTGATAAACAGACCAAATTTGCCGATCAGATTCAAAATATTCAGCAACAGGAACATCGCTGGGGCAAAATCTCTGGACTGATGGGCGATGCAAACGGTAAAAAATTCCGTGATTATGCCCAGCAATACAATCTCGACATTCTGGTGGAACATGCCAATCAGCAACTCGCCATGTTATCACAGCGTTATACCCTGAAGCGTTTAGACCATTCCTTAAGCCTTGCGATTGTCGATCACGATATGGATGGAGAAACCCGTTCAGTCTCCTCACTCTCGGGTGGGGAATCTTTCTTGACTGCTCTCGCCTTGTCCCTTGCGATTGCCAATATGGCCTCGGGTTCGATGAAAATTGAATCGCTGTTTATTGATGAAGGTTTTGGAACTTTAGATGCATCTTCTTTATATATGGTGATGAATGCCTTGGATCAGTTGCAAAGTCAGGGACGCAAAGTGGTGCTGATCTCGCATATTCAAGAAATGCATGAACGCATTCCGGTACAGATTCAGGTCAAGCCTTTGGGTGCCGGTGCAAGTACCATTCAGGTGGTGGGGTAATTTTAAAATCCGAAAAATCATAAAAAAGCCTAGAAATACTCTAGGCTTTTATTTGCAAAAAAACTATGCCATGGGACGTAAAGTCAGAATCTGTTCACTGCGCCCGAATGGTCCAGAAAGATCATGCAACACGGAACTGGTTAGACCGATACCATCATCGCCATATTGCTGCATGGTTTCCAGACCCAGCCACTGACCTTGCGGTAAACGGTGCATATGGATCTGTAAATCCAGGTTAGGAAAGCCCCAGCTAAAAGGTGTTTCTTGACGTGGCACAATGCCATTGGCGGTATCGACCATCCCCATTAAGCGGACAAAATCACTGGTCGGTTCACCTTCAACCATGTCATGTGGCGTTCGCAACCAAACAATGCCCTTCCCTGCACGGCGCTGATGACTTCGTGCTTCTATCGACTGAATATACCCACCCGGCCACTGACGAATTCCTTCCCACACTGGCGCATGTTCAGGCGCATTTCCATGAGCATCTTCCAAGCCTTTAATTTCATGGCTATTTTGCGTCATCATGCGCCAGGTACGTGCAACGATACAGCTTTTACCCTGAGCTTTCATTTCTGACTCAATCAGCTCAATGGTCTTGCCCGGGCGAATGACTTTGGTGGTGATACTAAACTCCCCGGCAGGAATCAGACCTAAAATATCCAGACTGATCCGGCCAATACGCATATCATGTCGTGGGGAAAACTGGTCTAATTCCGCACAGATAATACCTGTCGCGGGTGCCATATGCTGCTCATGCTCATTCCATGCCCCTTGAGCCAGTAGGGTTGAGCGATAATGCGCCGTGACTTCTCCGGCCACATCCGTATTTCGCCCGATCAATTGATAATATGCCGTCATACACTTCCCTATTTTCTTGGTCGAATAAATAATTTTTATACAGACTATGCCCTTAGGCAGTTCCTTTTGTACTCAACTTTAGTGGAAAGCTCAATTTTTAAAGCAAAAACTGAACCCTAAAGTTCAGTTTTCAAAACCATCAAAATGGATATAAGTATTCTTTACTGGGAATAATCCCGTGCACCAAACAATGCCGTTCCAACTCGAACCATGGTTGATCCTGCTGCAATTGCTTCTACCATATCTCCAGACATGCCCATGCTTAAGGTATCCCAGTTTTCAGGATGTGCATGTTCAGATTTCACTTCTTCAAATAACTGCTTGGCATCGCTAAAAGCTCGAGTATTATTCGGTGCAGGAATCACCATCAAACCGCGCAATTTTAAATGTGGAAGCTGGCTAATCTTTTGAACCAGTTGCGCCACTTCATTTGGCTGACATCCATCTTTAGTCTCTTGCGCATCAATATTGACTTGTAGACAGATATTCAGCGGTGCTTGAGTAGCTTCACGCTGACTGGATAAACGCTCGGCAATGATTAAACGATCCACCCCATGTACCCATGCGAAGCTTGCAGCCAGATGTTTGGTTTTATTGCGCTGCACATGACCAATGAAATGCCACTCGATGTCCAAATCATTTAAAGTTTCAATTTTATCCAGCGCTTCTTGTAAATAATTTTCTCCAAATGCACGCTGCCCCATTTGGTACATTTCACGTAGCGACTCACTTGGATGAGTCTTCGAAACAGCCAGTAACTGTACGGTTTTCGGCTCACGCTGGGCCTGTTTACAGGCATCTTCAATTTGCTGTAAAACTTTATTTCGTGATGCTTGAAGACTATTCATTGACGAGGTTCTCATTTTCGTTCATCTTTTTTTACTTTCCCTTTAAACTAACTGTTGGTTAAGCTCTGGGAAAGCCTTATTATTCTAACAAAATAAATAACATTTAAATGATCTCGGGGAAATTATGGACATCACTGAACTTTTAGCCTTTTCTGCTAAAAATGGGGCGTCAGACTTACACTTATCAGCGGGTATGCCACCACTCATCCGTGTCGATGGCGAAGTTCGTCGTATCAACTTACCCGCTTTAGAACATAAAGAAGTACACAAACTTGTGTATGACATCATGAACGATAAACAGCGTCGTGATTTTGAAGAAAAGTTAGAGACCGACTTCTCTTTTGAAGTACCGGGGGTGGCGCGTTTCCGTGTCAACGCATTCAACCAAAACCGTGGTGCTGGTGCAGTATTCCGTACCATTCCATCAAAAGTACTGACCATTGAAGACCTTGGCATGGGTCAAATCTTCAAGGATATTTGTAATTTCCCACGCGGTATTGTACTAGTGACAGGTCCAACGGGTTCTGGTAAATCCACCACCCTTGCTGCAATGGTGGATTATATCAACGACAACCGCTACGACCATATTTTAACGGTCGAAGACCCGATCGAGTTTGTACACGAATCAAAAAAATGTCTGGTCAACCAGCGTGAAGTCCACCGTGATACCCATGGCTTTAACGAAGCATTACGTTCTGCCCTACGTGAAGACCCTGACATTATTCTGGTCGGTGAGATGCGTGACCTTGAAACCATCCGTTTGGCATTGACTGCCGCTGAAACGGGTCACTTGGTCTTCGGTACACTACATACCACCTCTGCTGCGAAAACCATTGACCGTGTGATTGACGTATTCCCGGCGGAAGAAAAAGACATGGTTCGTGCCATGTTGTCTGAATCCTTACAAGCCGTGATTTCTCAAACATTATTGAAGAAAAATGGTGGTGGTCGTGTTGCGGCACATGAAATCATGATTGGTATTCCTGCCATCCGTAACCTGATCCGTGAAAACAAAGTGGCGCAAATGTATTCTGCCATTCAAACTGGTGCCAACTACGGTATGACCACGCTAGATCAAAGCCTAAAAACTCTGGTGGCTAAAGGCATTATCAGTCCGCAAACTGCCCGCACCATGGCAAAACAACCAGAATCATTCTTATAAGTTTAAACGGATTTAGGATCTTATTATGGATTTTAACGACTTACTGAATTTGATGATTCAACAAAAGGCATCCGACTTATTTATTACGGCCGATGTTGAACCATCGATGAAAATTAATGGGCAGATTCTGCCCATTGCAAAGACCAAACTGACTGGCGAAATTGTTGGACAACTTTTAAACTCAATAATGAGTGAAAAGCAACGTAAAGAATTTGCTGAAACACGAGAATGTAACTTTGCCATCAGCAACCGCGACAAAACTGCCCGTTTCCGTGTCAGTGCATTTCAACAACGCGATGAACCCGGTATGGTATTGCGTCGTATCGAAACTGTCATTCCGACCATGGAACAGCTAAAGTTACCGCCTATTTTAAAAGAATTGGCCATGACCAAGCGCGGTATCATCATGTTTGTGGGTGCGACAGGTACAGGTAAATCGACCTCTTTGGCTTCCATTATTGGCTATCGTAACCAGAATTCCAAAGGTCATATCATCACCATTGAAGACCCGATTGAATTTATCCATGAACATGCAGGCTGTATCATTACCCAGCGTGAAGTGGGCATTGATACCGACTCTTTCGAAGTTGCTTTGAAAAATACCCTGCGTCAAGCACCCGATGTCATCTTAATTGGTGAGATTCGTTCGCGCGAAACCATGGATTATGCAATTGCCTTTGCTGAAACCGGTCACTTGGTATTTGCCACCCTGCATGCCAACAACGCCAACCAGGCCATAGACCGTATTATTCACTTCTTTGATGCGGACCGTCATAACCAATTGTTTATGGATTTATCCCTCAATTTAAAAGCAGTGATTGCGCAGCAACTCATTCCTTCTGTTGATGGTCAGTCGCGTCGCGCTGCGATTGAGATTTTAATCAACTCGCCTTTAATTGCAGACCTGATCCGTAAAGGTGATGTACATGAAATTAAAGAGTTGATGAAGCGTTCACGTGAACTGGGTATGCAAACCTTTGACCAGGCTTTGTTTGACTTGTATAAAGCCAAACAAATTACCTATAAAGATGCATTAAAACATGCCGACTCACCTAACGACCTTCGTTTGCAAATCAAGTTGTCCGAAGAAGGTGGCGATCGCTTATTGCATGCAAGTGCGAACATCACTTTTGATGGCCAAGCTTAAAGGCAAAAAAAACAGGCTTCTTTTGTTATATCTAGTTAAAATTGTATAAAAACTAGAAATGTTAAAAAAACTTTATTTTTAACAGTTATTTATGACATGGTCTGGTTTTTATATGCTTATAAAAGTGTATATAAAAAAACTGACTGGTTTATTGCCAGTCAGTTTTTTTTAAATTTCTGCTAAAACTTTTTGGATAGCTGAAATAAATCCAGTTTTAAACAAAGTATGTCCATTTTCATCTTTAACAGCCCCCATTTGAGTAACTGTCCAACAGCGACTAATGATTTTTGTCTCATTAATAGCATCTTCTAAAGCTTC
The DNA here is from genome assembly GCF_013004315.1 of Acinetobacter sp. ANC 5378. NCBI lineage: Bacteria > Pseudomonadati > Pseudomonadota > Gammaproteobacteria > Moraxellales > Moraxellaceae > Acinetobacter > Acinetobacter sp. ANC 5378. The sequence goes on along the minus strand of NZ_JABERK010000009.1, from coordinate 56,727 downwards.
GATTTCTGTCTTAAGTAAAATACTATCTAAGGCTGGCAAGACTTCAACTCCTTGCTCGGCCTGTGGAGTATAAAGAAATTGATTAGGACGCATATCTACAATTATTTCTGTATTTTGTTTAAGAATACTATTCTCCGCCTTAAGCTTGTTCCTCTCCGCAATAATTTGGCCAAATACAGCTCTCATAGCAGGGTCAGCTAAACGTTTTAAAAGTTCCATATCAGCAGGTACTTTAAATTTTTTAGAGTAATCCTTTGGAATTTTTTTTACAGACCCATTCGCCTTAGTTGCCCAAGCATCAATCAAACGACGAAAATGTTCACCTGATTTATTACGAATACTAACTGTTCCTACGCCCCCATTAGCTTTAGATAATCTTCCAATTGTTGCAATAGAAAAGTCTTTCTTTCCTTCTTCAAATTGCCTTTTCAAAAGGTGATTCAATTTGTCTAATGAGCATTGTGTACGAGGGTTTTTATCTCTTTTAAGATCATCTAAAATCATTTCGATATCAACCAACATTCAAAAAAACTCCTTTTTCTGTTCGATGTGATAATGATTTAATTGAAATACCTTGGGAGAAATTATTTTTTGAGTGATCTAAAACACTCATACCAAAATCAAGCAATTTACTATCCTCCATAAATTGACCGAGTTCTAAATAGTTTGCTACTTGTTTAAAACCATCCAATTTATCTATGGGATTTGCTTGTGTAGCCATTTGGCGAATCATGGCATTTGCAGAAATCAACTGTTGGTATTCATCTAGCATTAATAAATGAGGTGTATAACCTTTACGTAGCATGATGCGACTTAAGTTTAAAGTTCGCTCTTGAATAACAGATGTTTTCTTTAAATCATCAAGCATATCAGGAAAAATTTCAGCATCTTCACATAGTAATGAAAGGTGTAATAACTCAGATGTGGTTTCCATAAGCCCATTTTGAAGCAATGTACTATGATAAAATTAATCCGTTAGGTCAGGTAGCCTAACTTAAATAAACTGTCTCCGACAAACCCGGTACGGTTCAGAGTGTTGTAGCTTAGATCTTGTAATTGAGTTTTTATAATTTATATATTTTTTACTAGTAATATTCATTTTAAATTATCTTTCAAGTAATAAAAAAGATCCCATCAAGGGATCTTTTTTATGATTTTATATATTATTTACTACTAGTAATAACAAAAGAAGCCTGTTTTTTTAACTACTTTCAAGTCAGTGTTATTTTTTACGTAATGCATCTTGGCATTCAGGTGCATCACAATAACCATAAAGATTTAAAGAGTGACCTGTCAAAGTAAAGCCATACTTTTCGGCCACTTCATGTTGCTGAGTCTCAATCACATCATTGGTAAACTCAACGACTTTGTTGCAATTCTGGCAAACAATATGATCATGGTGATCTTCTTGCATGATTTCGAAAACGGAATGATTATTTTCAAAATGATGACGTTGAATAATGCCTGCAGCTTCAAATTGTGTTAACACGCGATACACAGTTGCTAAACCGACATCTTCACCTTGTTCAAGTAAAGTTTTATAAATGTCTTCTGCGCTTAAATGGTGTTGTCTTGAATTTTCTAATAATTCCAATATTTTTATTCGTGGAAGCGTAACTTTAAGTCCAGCTTTGCGTAAATCTTGATTTGAAATAGGCATGTAAAAAGGTCTCTCAACAAATTTAAAGTTGGAATATGCAACAAAGTTTAGATGCAGTATGATCTATCCGTGGATCAAATGCATCATAATTAATTTGGGATAGTGTAGCAAAATGCAAAAAATCATGTTGACGTTATTCGTCACTTCACTGCTCGCAGGCTGTTCGACCTTGGGCGTTTATAAAGTTGATATTCCGCAAGGAACGCCATTAACTCAAGCACAAGCTTCAAAAATTCAGGTCGGTATGAGTCACCAACAAGTGCGCTTCTTGCTCGGTAGCCCTACAGTTTCAGATCCAATGAATCCTTTACGTTGGGACTACATCTACAACTATATACCAGGAACATATGCTAAAAAAGCCAACATTCCTGCAGCTCACGGTCAACATTTAAGAATTTACTTCGATCAAACAGGCACTGTCATAAAGATTGAAGGTTTGGAAACAATTCCAGAATCTCAACCCGGCTTACCAGGATCAAAAGAAGCGATTCTAAATGCGCCACCACTATAGCCGCTTTAAAATAAAAATAAACCCCTCATTGAGGGGTTTTTCTTATCACTTCAATTGTTTAAAGCGATTTCCGCGACAATAAAGTCCAACCGGATTTTCTGCAGCACGTTTTCGGCGAATATCCTTCGGATTAACCGTTAATGCGCGATAAATCTCGACACGATCACCGACTTGTAAGATTTGATTGGGATCTGGCAATCGCACCCCAAAAATCCCCAATGAAAGTGGTTCGGGTAACTGAATTTGTGCCCGAATCCCACTTTGTTCAATCGCATCTAAAGCAGTCATGCCTTGATGAAAAGGAACAGCAATATGAAACTGTTGATCCTGAGCCGCATATGCCACCCAAACCTGTGGTATCTCACTCATTAGAACCATTGTCCAATAATCGCAATCATTGCCAAGATGATCGATACAGGCAGAACCACACGCACTGCAATACGCCACAAGTTATAAAATAGCTCATGGCTAAAATTCATGGACTTGCGTAAATGACTAATTTTCATGATCCAGCCCGCAAAAATGGCATAAATCAAGCAAATCACTAAGCCCCAAAGCATAAGTACCGTATTAAAAATTGGACTCATGGCAGGAATTGCCCAAACCAATACAGCAGCCAAGATGACGATCCATTGAATCGCGATATTCAGTTGACGTTGCAGTAATTGTTCACGTGCCATATTGAGTAAAAGTGCAGATGTACTCACTACAGCAACCACAAATGCAAAAGTTGGAATTTGAGCATTGGCAGCAAAGAAGCCAAAAGCAACCACTGCGAATAATTGCGCAATCCAGATCGGTAAAGCTGTTTTGGTTGCAACATCTTGTTGATTAAGCGTCGGCAAACTACTTTGCCAGTACAAGCCCATCCCTAAACCGCTGGCAACCAGTGCCAATACGGTCGCACTGCCCCACTCGCTAAATTCAACTGGCGTCACTTGCCAAGCAGGCAAAGCCGTTCCCATCACATTCGCTAGAATTAAGGAAGCTAAAACACCCACAACACTTAGGATGACAATAATCATTCGAGGTGCAAATGAAAGTGCAATTGCAACAATCGCCAAGCCAACGAACAATAGATTTGGCGCAATGCCATTGAAGGCAAAATGACCCAACAACTGGCTTGCATTAGACAGCATGCCACCTGCCAAGAAAGGAATAAAGACAACCGCTAACCAACCGACGACGCGCCATTTTTGCGATGCATCTGCATCACGCGTCAAGCTAGACAATGCATTTAACGCTGTGGTTTTTGAGCGCTTCGCCAAGGCAATTTCTAAATAACAGATCGGTAATGCCAAAATAAGCATAGTACCTAACCATAACAACCAAAAATCAAGTTGGCGATCAACTTGAATCCCGACTATCGGTGCTAATGTGGCAATGATGATAAAAGATAAACAAAATGCCATCAGCGGTGATAGCCATCGTGACATAGCATTGTCCTGCATGATGCGTTCCTAAAAAAAGTCTATCGCTATTTTGCCTTTGTCATGGGGGAAAATCAAAAAGAAAAAGCAAACCATCAGGTTTGATGATTTGCCGCGCAAGATTATTATGACTTTTATTTGTTGTTATCTCGTTTATCTTTTTTATGAAAAGAAACGAGCAAACCAGTTTTTACCTTTTTTCTGTTCTTTTTCTTTAATAATACCCATCATATTTTCTTTTACTGCACCCACATAATCTGCATCATCGTGCTGAATATGGTTAATCAGCCATTTTGAAAGCACTTCATGCAATTCACCTTCAATGGCTTGTCCCATTTCAAAACGGTCACGGTATGATTCAATCTTTTTAATAAATAAATCATGTACACGTTTATGCGGTACACGGTATTTATAACCGGCTTCTTCTTGTAAAGACTCTTCAAAAGTAAAATGCGACTGAGTATAATCAATAATATTTTCAAGTATTTGTTTAATACGAGCACGATCCGTATGTTCTGCAACATCATCAATTTCATTGATATAATCAAGAATTCGTTTGTGCTGATCGTCAATCACATCGATACCAGTATTATATTCTGGAACCCATTTCATTTTCATTACGACCACCTATAAAATATATACGATTCATCACATAAACTCATAATATATTGATTTTTAACAAATAAAAATCAACCAAAACAGTTGGTTTTAAACAAAAAACCATATAGAAAACATAAACCAATGATATATAATGATTTTCAATACAAAACCAACCAAAAGAATAAAGTATTTTTTAACCAACATAACCACCAAATAGGATTATTAATGATCAAAAAAATCTTAAATAACGATTAAATTATTAAAAAAAATAAAATGCTTAATTTAAATTTTTAAGTAAAAATAAAATAGCTTGATATAATTTTAATTTTCACAATAAATATATTATAAAATTTTAGTATTATAAAAATACAGTTTAAAGTATATAAATTTTATTATCAGGTTAATCAAAGGAATTAATATTTAAAAACACTTCACCTATAAAGCAAAAATCTATAAAGATATTGAATAGAAAACCTTTATAGATTTACACATATTTAGCTTTTATTGACTAATATTGATCTGCTTTGGTGATTCTTTTTAATTCTGGATTTAATCTTTCACGCTCAAGCCGTTCTACATGGGTCAACTGTTTTCTAATGGGACGCCCATCCTGAAATAAAATCATCTCTCCAGGCTCAAAGGCTGTCCAGACTTCATTTTGCGTTAAAGGCTCTGTGGTAATCACGGCGACTCGATCTTCAGGTGTAGTCACCTGACTGAAATCAACTTCTACATCCAGATCGATCAATTGAGCCGGTTTAAATGGGTATTCTCGTACCAGCCAATGCAATTTGGTGATGGCATAAGTAAATAAAGCCTGTCCATTCGACAAGCAAAAATTAAATGTGCCATGTTCGGCAATTTTGGGCGAAACTTCAGCCAACAGATCAAAAATTTGATCCAACTTCGGTTCATGATAGCCAAATTTATGAACCAGCTGATCGAGTAAAAAACAAAAAGCGCGTTCACTGTCGGTATTTCCCACAGGGGTAAAACGACCGGATAAAGTGGGATCAAAACCATGCAAATCGCCATTATGGGCAAAAATCCACTGACGTCCCCACAGTTCACGACTGAATGGGTGCGAGTTTTCCAGATTAATTTTGCCTTGCGTCGCTTTACGAATATGGGCAATCACATTGCGTGACTTGATCGGATAGTTACGCACCAGTTCAGCAATCGGCGACTCAACTGCCGATTGGTTATCGACAAAAAGGCGGCAAGCTTTATCTTCAAAAAAAGCTATACCAAAACCATCACAATGGTCGGATGTAATGCCGGCACGTTGAGAAAAACCACGAAATGAGAAAGTCACATCCGTTGGTGTAGCACAATTCATTCCGAGCAACTGGCACATAGTCTTTATCAAACAGAAAATACATGATTTTTCTATTTTGCATGACTGGGCAGAACGTTGCAAATCTCAATTTACAATACCCATCACTATTTTATGCATTAGCTCAAGAATGATGCTCAAATACCTAATTTTATTAAAAATTCAATTAAGACAGTCTAAACAAGGCAATAAAAAAAGCCTCACAAGGAGGCTTTTAAAAAATGACTCATTTAATGTTTAGCGCGGTTGGTAATTAAAGTCCCTACACCATGATCTGTGAAGATTTCCAATAAGGTTGCATGTGGAACACGACCATCCACGATATGCGCGCTGACTACCCCACCTTTCACAGCATCCAGTGCACAACCCACTTTAGGAATCATGCCACCATAAATCACACCCGTTTCAATCAAACGATCAACTTCTTGAGTGGTTAAACCTGTCAGCAGATTTTTATTTTCGTCGAGAACGCCAGTAATGTTAGTCAGAAGAATAAGTTTTTCCGCACCTAAAGCTTCAGCCACTTTACCCGCAACTAAATCTGCATTGATGTTGTAAGTATTGCCTTCATCATCTACGCCAAGCGGTGCAATCACAGGAATGAAATCGCTGTTCGTGAACATTTCAAGTACGTCAGTTTTCACACCAACGACTTCACCCACTAGACCCAAATCAATCTGTGTTACTGTGCCGTCTTCAGCCGTTTTTTCCATCAACAGCTTTTGCGCGCGCAGCAAATTACCATCTTTACCGGTTAAACCAATGGCACGACCGCCATGCTTATTGATGAGATTAACGATAGATTTATTTACACTACCGCCTAAAACCATTTCAACCACTTCCATGGTTGCAGGGTCAGTCACACGCATTCCATCAATACGGTCAGATTCACGACCGAGTTGCTTCAAGAATGAGTCCACTTGCGGACCGCCACCATGCACCACGATTGGATTTAAACCGACAGTTTTCAACAATACAATGTCACGTGCGAACGAGCTTTCCAGCTCTGGATCGGTCATTGCGTTGCCACCATATTTCACTACTAGCGTCTTACCCGCAAAACGTTGAATGTACGGCAAAGCTTCAGTCAAAATTTGTGCTTTGTCGATGCCAGTATGCTGATGTGGCATTCGCCTCTCCTTATTGAGCATCTAAAATGTCTTGTGCGATTTTAGGATATCGGTCACTTAACATGGAAACAAATGTGTTTCGAATAGCGTTTAATCTTACAGGATTGTCCGCATCAAAGCGTACTGTAAAATACTCACCTGTATTCGATGCTCGAATAATGCCAAATCCATCTTCAAAATCAAGTCGTACACCATCAATTTTACTTAATTGTGCGCCCAAATCATGACTTTTAACTTCAACATCATGTAATACCGCTGCAGGTTCTTCACTATGGGTACTAATGTAGAGATCTTCAGTACAACTGCGCTCAGGATAAGCCTTCAATATTTGTGATAGGGTTAAATCCGGTTGTTGACTTAAATATTCGAGCACACGTAAGGCTGCATATAAACCATCATCATAGCCAAAACCACGCCCGTCATTAAAAACATAATGACCTGCATATTCTCCGCCAAAGATAGCTTTGCCTTTAGATTGCGACATATATGTCCGCAAAAAAGAACTGCCTGTACGAATCATTTTCGCCTGTCCACCTAAGCGATGAACGGTATTCCTCACCATGGTCGAACATTTCACATCGTAAACAACCTCATGACCTGGATGCATTTTCAAACACATTTCTGAAAATAAAGCCAGTAATCGATCTGCTGAAATAATCATGCCATGTTCATCAATTAACACGAGGCGATCACCATCACCATCCAGTGCAATCCCCATATCAGCTTGCTGTTCAAGCACGGTTTTTCGTAATTCAACAAGATGTTTTTCTTGTGATGGATCAGGCGCATGATCAGGAAAATCACCATTCGCATCACAGCGGATGGGTATAATCTCGCAACCTAATCTGTTTAACACCAATGCAGCACAGCGCCCTGCAGAACCATTTAGACCATCGAGTACCACTTTAAAAGGGCGCTTTAACTGGATATCTTGTAATAATGCCTGCTGATATTCGAGACAATATTGAACCACAACTTCATGCTGAACAGGTTGGATTACTAATTTTTGTAATGGATCAAAAGCATCACGGGCACTTGCACCGACTTGTTGAATCATTTCTGGACAAGGGGGTTCATTTTGGATAATCCACTTAATTCCATTATCTGTTTTAGGATTATGACTTGCCGTAAGCATGATCCCATTACCATCAAATTGACGAGCAATAAAATATAATAATGGTGTCGAACAACAACCGATGATGGCCGCATTCAATCCTTTTTCTTCACATACTTGTCTAATTATTTCTGCATATTCTGGACTGGTTAAACGCGCATCATAACCAATGGCAAGTTGAGTCTGTCCGACCTTGTGATATTGGGCAACCAATCCATAGGCAATCGCTTTTACAATTTCAGGTGTCAAAAGTGACACTTTTCCACGAATATCATAGGCACGAAAAATTTGTGCCGGAAATTTTTTATTTTTAAAATTCATGATGATTTCTTCTACTTAGAGTAGCCCATAAAGTGAAAATCTTATGGAATGCTTAATGAAGTCAGTATTCACAACTAGTGCATCATCTTAAAGGAGGAGATTAACATTTTAAATGCATTTCATATTTTTAAGCAATGGTAAAAAAATCTTACAAATAATTTTCAAAAAAGATGATATTTGATTGAAACATAAATCTTTTATTCAATTTTAAAACCAATACTCTTGAATATTTTTTATTTAAAAACCAGCTCTTTACAAAAATAAAACGAGAGTTTATTTGAAGGTAAAAGTAATCTTTCTAATTTAAATGTTGTAAATCTTGATTTTATGAATGCTTTTATTATTTATAAAGATGATTAAAGTTTCAAATATAAACATACTATAAAATAAAGAATAAAACCTGATAAAAAACAAATATTTAAGTTAATTTATCAGGTTGTAAATTCTTTAAACTCAATCTACAGTTTAGCCTTTACCCGTATGACCAAAACCGCCTGCACCACGTTCAGTTGCAACAAATTCTTCCACTTGTTCAAATTCAGCATGCACTACAGGAACAAGCACATATTGAGCCAAACGCTCACCTGGCTCTAAAGTAAAAGCGGTTTGGCTACGGTTCCAAACTGAGACCATCAACTCACCTTGGTAATCTGAATCGATTAAGCCCACCAGGTTACCAAGCACAATTCCGTGTTTATGACCTAAACCTGAACGCGGTAAAATTAAACCTGCAAAGTTTGTATCTTCAATATAAATCGCCAAACCGGTTTTAACCAATACCGTTTGACCTGGCTCAATTACAGTCGCTTCTTCTACACAAGCACGTAAGTCTAAACCTGCTGAACCCGAAGTCGCATAGGTCGGCAAAGGCCATTGGCTGCCTAAACGTGTATCGAGTACTTTAACTTGAACTTTCATCTGTTCTTTCCTAATTGCATGGTTTAAATAGTGTATTAACGCTTAATCAGCGCACGTAAATTTTCGAGATAATGCTGTGCCTGCAATTTTGGATCAATATTGCCTGCCAATTTTTTCTTGCGACCCAGCCAGTCCAAATCATCTTGAGGCAATTCATCGAGGAAACGACTTGGCGTCATTTGCTTCATTTGCCCCCCATTTTTACGCTGTTCAGCCAGCGTAATGGTTAGGCCTTGGCGTGCGCGAGTGATTCCCACGTACATCAAACGGCGTTCTTCCTCAATGGTTTCTGCGGCAATGGAGTTTTTATGCGGTAATAATTCTTCTTCCAAACCAATCAGATACACATAAGGAAATTCAAGACCTTTTGAAGCATGCAAGGTCAGTAAATTGACCTTATCGGTATCTTCTTCTTCCTTCTGCTGCTCGAGCATATCCAGCAACACCATTTTACGAATCACACTTTCAATGTTTTTCTCATCGACATCTTCAGCACGATTAATCAGACTTTGAATGCTACTGTACAAGACTTCAATGTTATCGATCTTGGTTTTTTCTTGCGCTGGTGTTGCCGCCTGCTCTTTGATGTAATCGATATAGCCAGCTTCAAGCATCATCTGACGAATGATCGGCACAGGCTCGTCATCTTCAAGCAAGTTACGGGTAAAGTTACCAATAAAATCGGCAAATTCTGCCAGTTGTGTGGTGGCCTTTTTTGGCATCACCATGGTCAAGCGCTGATCACCCGCCGCGGTTAATAACGACAAATGATTTTCTTGCGCGAATAATCCCAGCTTTTCTAAAGTCACCGGACCAATCGCACGTTTTGGCGTATTAATAATCCGTAGGAATGCACTGTCATCTTCTGGATTAATGATAATACGCAAATAACTCATGATGTCTTTGATTTCAGCACGGCCAAAGAATGACTGACCACCCGACAACTTGTACGGAATTTGCATTTGGCGCAGCTGTGTTTCTAAAACACGGGCCTGAAAATTACCGCGATATAAAATCGCATAATCTTTCCAGTTTTTACCATTCATCAATTTATGCGTGATGACATCTTTAACCACGCGTTCTGCTTCATCATCATCATTACGACAGGTAATGACACGAATCACTTCACCATGACCTTTATCTGACCAGAGCTTTTTATCAAAAATATGCGGATTGTTACCAATCACCGTATTGGCTGCTTTCAAAATACGACTGGTCGAACGATAATTTTGCTCGAGTTTAATCACTTTTAAATTCGGAAAGTCTTCTTTCAACAAGGCCATGTTTTCTGGCTTTGCACCACGCCATGCATAGATCGACTGGTCATCATCACCTACAGCGGTGAATTGTCCCATCACCCCAACCAGCAGTTTCACCAAAATATACTGTGCAGTATTGGTATCCTGATATTCGTCGACCAACAGATAACGAACACGGTTTTGCCATTTATCCCGAACTTCGGCATTTTCTTGTAATAAACGGGTCGGCATCACGATCAAGTCATCGAAATCCACTGCATTATAGGCACGCAAGTTGCGCTCATACAGTTGATACAAATGTGCAAATTGCACGTCTTCTGCCGTCTCGCAGGTGGTATGAGCTTGCTCGGGTGGAATCAGGTCATTTTTCCAGTCCGAAATCATTTTCATGGCTTTGGCAATCAGTTCTTTACTTTCTGCACCGGACAAATTATCACGATGCATTAAATCCATAAGGATGCGTTTGCAATCATCGGCATCCAAAATTGAAAAATTATTTTTTAATGGAGTATGTTTAATTTCTAAACGAAGTAAATTCAAACCAAAAGTATGGAAGGTCGAAACAGAAAGACCTTTGGCCTCTTCACGAGATAATAATTTTCCGACACGTTCTTTCATTTCACGTGCAGCTTTATTGGTAAAAGTCATGGCGGTAATGCGATGTGCAGGAATGCCACAGTTCTGAACCAAATGTGCGACTTTTCGCGTAATAACGGACGTTTTACCTGAACCTGCCCCTGCAAGTACTAACAAGGGTCCTTGAGTATATTTCATGGCTTCAAGTTGCTTGTCATTGAGCTGACTTGCCGACGACATAGTATTTCCTCGTTTTGATTCGAGCTAGATTATAGTCATCTCAGCCCAACTTTCATAACCTAAAATACAGATTTGACATTCATAAAAAGACCACCCGAAGGTGGTCTTTTCAATTCATCATGGACTTATGAAGAATTATTGAATCGCGTAAATGCTGATTTCTACACGGCGGTTTTGTTCACGGCCTTCAGCTGTCGCATTTGATGCGATTGGGTTCGCTGAACCTTGACCTTGTGCATTAATACGCGTACGTGCGACGCCCTGACCGGCAAGATAGTTGGCTACTGATTGAGCACGCGCTTGAGACAATGGAATGTTGATTGAGTCATTACCAGTGCTGTCTGTATAACCTGTTACAAGAATACCGCTCTTGTTGTCTTCAGTCAGTGTTTGCGCAACTTTGTTCAAAGTTGCGTAGAAGTTAGGTTTAATATTTGATTTGTTGGTATCAAAGGTAATGTTACCCGGCATAATCAGACCAACAGAACCATCTGGATTACGAGTCACGTCTACACCAGTACCGGCCATTTGTTGACGTAATTTTTTCTCTTTATTGTCTAGATATACACCTGTTGCACCGCCTAACACAGCACCGATTGCTGCTGCACGGTTGTTTTGTGCGCTAGTATTTGCATTACCTTTAGAAATACCATAACCAGCAGCTGCACCTACAAGTGCACCAATTGCTGTTTTGTCGTATTCCATACCACCGATGTTATTACCCGTTGTTGAACAACCTGATAACGCCATTGCCCCTACTACTGCTGAAATTGCTAGTGCACGCATTGCATGACTCCTTTTTGTGTTTTATCGTATAGTGGAATGATGAATTAAAAAAAATGGGCATACCATTGATTTTTTGTAAATAATAAAAGCTTTAGTTACATTTTGTAATACTTTATGCTTGTGAGCAAGCTATCTTTGACACAATTTCTACATAGTTGCATGAATAGACTTTTTTATTTCAAATTCTACAATTATATTAAATGGTGAAAAAACATTAGACGACTTCATCTTAGGACCGTTCTTATATGTCATCGCAAATCCAGAAACAATCCATATTAAAAAAAATATCTCGCGGATTAACTGTAGCATCAGTGATGAGCGGAAGTACTTTTTTTCATGGTCCTCCCGTGCTTGCATTGGGATTGACTAAATTAGTCAAAAAATCACGTAAAATTGATGAAACTAATATTCAAATTACCAATAGTTGGCTCGGTGTCAATAATTGGCTGATTGATCATGTGTTACCGCATTTAAAATGGGATATTAGTATTGATGACGATTTAGATCTGAGCATGCAGGGTCGTTACCTGATGACCTGTAATCATCAAAGTTGGGTCGATACCACTGTGAATCAATATTTTGGTTTAACCCGCATGCCCCTGACCCGTTTCTTTACCAAGTGGGAACTGATCTTTATTCCTTTCGTTGGACAAGCCTTTAAAATTTTAGGTTTTCCAATGATGAAACGTCATACCAAAGAACAAATTGCCAAGAATCCGGAGCTTAAAACACGTGATATGGAAGAATCACGCAAAGCCTGTGAACAATTATTGAGTCAACCTTTTACCTTGCTCAACTATTTAGAAGGCACGCGCTTTACTCCAAAAAAGCATGCAGCACAGCAATCACCGTATAAAAATCTACTCAAACCTAAAGCGGGCGGTTTAGCGTTGGCCTTAAATATTTTAGGTGACAAAATTGATGCCTTAGTGGATATGACCATTGTTTATCCGGATGGTGCTCCGGGCTATGGCGATTTTTGGTTGGGGGATGTTAATCGTATTGCAGTCAATCTGCGTAAAATAGAGATTCCAAGCTGGGTATTAGGCGGTAATTACGAAGATGATGCTGAATATCGTGAACACTTTCAGCAATGGGTGCATGAATTATGGACTGAGAAAGATCAACTGATTGAACGCATGAAACAAGACCTGGCTGCAAAAGCATAAATAGCATTTAAGGAAGATAATGAAGCAAGACGACAAAATAGCCAAGCCAACTTTTCATTTCGTGAAAAAAGACACTTGGGGCTGGAAAGTTGCACTGGGCTATGACATTTTTATGATGGTTCTGATCATCATCAACTTGTTCTGCTTAAGTGCCAATGCCATCCTGATGAGTGATTTTGGTGGCTGGTTATTTAGCTTCATTCATCTTCCTGAACTATTGCAGTTTTATCGGATAGAATTGCGTCCTTGGGTGATTATTACCGAAAGTTGGTTTACCAGTTTTCTGGTGATTGAATTGCTGATCCGTTGGGGAATTGCCATCATCGGGCAGTATCATAAACGCTGGTTTTTCTTTCCTTTTATTCATTGGTACGAAATTCTATCCATTATTCCGCAACTGCGTTTTTTGCGTTTATTACGTGCCGGATCCATTGCCTATAACCTGCATGAACATGGCTATAAAGTGATTCCTGACAGTTGGTATAAGCGCGCCAAATTTTATTATCATCTGCTGCTCGAAGAACTGACCAGTCGCATTGTGATTACCGTTTTAGACAGTATAAAACACGAACTTTCAACCAGTACCACGCATAAAAAACTGATTGAAGATTTGGTTGCGCATCACCGTGAAATGTTCGCCACTGCCTTGGCTGATATCTTGCAGGAATCATTGGGCAAAGAGTTACAAGTGCAAAGAATGACCATTGCAAAGAATGTCGGAAGTATTGTCAATCAGGCAATTGAAGATACGCCCGAACTCACACAATTATTACGTTTAATTCCGATTGTCGGTGGACGTATAGAGCAACAGATCCAAAGTATTGGGCAGCGTTTGGGTGAAAATATTACCCAAGGTCTGATTGAACCGTTCGCTCAAAATAATAAAAATAAAGAAAATCTGGCTTATTTAGAAATTTCAAATAAAATCAGTCAAATACAGTTTGAAAATAATACCCATGTTGAAAAACTGGTTGAGTCTGCCGTTTTTGAAAGCTTAGAGGCGATTCGCCAACAGGTTAAAGTAAAACAATGGCAACAAATGCTGGAACAACATGATCAAGTTAAAGAATGATCATCAGATAAAAATATTTAAAACGTCGCTAGAGAAATCATTCAATTTGTTCTAGGATTTGCTCTATTTACAACATCACTTCGACATAAAATAAATGAGTCAGAAGTCTTAAGGAATAATTATGGCTGATATACGGATAAAAGGCAGAATGGTCAATGCGATTCGCATTATCTTAGATACCAATGATCACGATGCAATCCGCCAGCAACTCGCGCCAATGCTACAAAAAGCATTTCCACCGGGTACATTAGTTGTGATTGAAAGTTCAGTTGAACAAGAACTTATTGCCTTAATTCAATTATTGATCAGCCTGGAAGTACAGCCTATGGCGGTGACTGAAGGTTTACTCGCTGATCAAGCTCGCGCAATTCAATTTCCTGTTCTGCCTTCAGACACTAAACCATTGCAACGTATTAAACCGACGAAAGAACAAGTGGTTGAAGTAGAACCTGAAGTTACTGGTGACGAAACTGAAAAATCAGAGGAAGTAGAGGCAAAACCTGCCCGTGTAGTGAGCCATGTGACATCTTATCACGATGAAATTTTGCGCACAGGTCAATGCCTTGTACAAAATCATGGCGATATTATTCTCAATGCAGGAATCAACAGTGGTTCTGAAGTCATTGCTTCAGGAAATATACATATTTATGGTAGCGCCCGTGGTAGAGTCATCGCCGGCGCAGGCGGGAACAGTGCAGCACGTATTTTCTGCCATTCCCTAGAAGCCGAACTGGTATCGATTGCGGGTACATATTGTGTAGCAGATGACATTCCACAGCATGTCCTCAAAAAAGCGGTACATATTTACTTGAATGATCAACAAGAACTTGTCTTTGAAGTTCTCGAGTTTTAATGTATAAATAAACACCATAAGTCCCATATCTAAAAGGGGATTTGAACCATAACAGGAGTGGATTCGGTGGCGAAAATTGTTGTCGTAACATCAGGCAAAGGTGGTGTAGGTAAAACTACGACTAGTGCATCTTTTGCAACAGGTTTAGCCCTTCGCGGCCACAAGACTGTTGTGATCGATTTTGACGTGGGTTTACGTAACCTAGATTTAATTATGGGTTGTGAACGTCGCGTTGTTTATGATTTTGTGAATGTATTAAATAATGAAGCTCGACTTCAACAAGCACTTATTCGCGATAAAGATATTGAGAACTTATATATCCTTCCTGCATCACAAACCCGTGACAAAGATGCCTTGACCGATGAAGGTGTGGCACGTGTAATGGATGAACTTTCGCAAGAATTCGATTACATTATCTGTGACTCACCTGCGGGTATTGAGCGCGGTGCAATCATGGCGATGTACCATGCAGATGAAGCGATCATCGTAACCAATCCTGAAATTTCTTCAGTACGTGACTCTGACCGTATTATTGGGATGCTCGACAGCAAAACCAAAAAAGTAGAACAAAACGAAGGTCGCATCCGTAAGCATTTGTGTATTACACGTTTCAATCCAGAACGTGCCGATAAACAAGAAATGTTAACGATTGATGATATTTCTAAAGATATCTTACGTGTACCTACACTCGGTGTCATTCCTGAGTGTCCAAGTGTTTTACAAGCGTCAAACGAAGGTAAACCTGTAATTCTCTTTACTGAAGAATCGGCGGGTCAGGCTTATGATGACCTTGTAGCACGCTTCTTGGGTGAAGAGCGTCCTTACCGTCATATCTCGGTAAAACCTAAGGGCTGGTTAGCACGATTATTTGGAGCGTAAAAAATGGCAGGATTCTGGAGTAAATTATTCAGCAACGATGATAAACCTTCAAGCGCACGAACTGCTAAAGACCGCTTAAAAGTAATTGTTGCCTCTGAGCAAGGTTTAGGTAAACGCTTAAGCCAAGACAAAATTGACCAAATGAAGAAAGAAATCATGCAGGTGGTCAATCGTTATGTTCGTGGTGTGGATGAACAGCATATTCAAATGTCGGTTCGTTCTGAAGCAAACATCGAAATGTTAGAAATGAATATCAATTTGCCTGAAGAGCGATAATCTGAATTCTGATTAGTCAAGCATATTGAATCAAGGCAAAATATGAGACCGGATTAGCAAAGCACTGCTTTCTCTAGTCCTCCATATTTTGCCTTTTTTATTCAGTTTACCAAGGAGTTTGCGATGGCATTATCTCAGCCAGCAACGTTCAATGAAGAATGGTCAGACGAGCGTGTATTTGCCTATTTAACACAGCTTCCTCCTGCAGGCGTGAATGCCGATTTTCATGTGCTTTATCACGCATTCAAACATATGCGTCCAAATGACTATGAGCGCTTATTGACTCAATTCGTTGCCGATGGTCGTGATATCAATGCAACCAATCCTGAAGGCCAACGTATTCATGATGTGATTGCTGAATATCCTCGCCAACGTGATGGATTTTTAGAAGTTTTGGCTAAGTTTGCATAATTTAAAAAACCATAGCTTATAAATAAAAAAGCCTGTCCGTTTTATTCAAACAGACAGGCTTTTTTATGACAAAATTATATCTGTATGTTAAGAAAGCAACATCATCAGCACAGGAAAAGTCACGGCAAAACATAAGGTTTGCAAGCTAATCACCCCCGCCATCAGTTGGCTATCGCCATGAAAATAGCGCGTTAAAATATAGGAGGCCGATGCCGTTGGCAAAGCAAAGAACACCACCAAAATAATCGTTTCAAACTGATTCAAATTCAGTGCATAACAAATCAAATAAGCCAAACTTGGCATTACGATTAAACGCCCTAAAGTATTCAACAATAATCTTGAATAATCGTATTTCAGTTCTGCAAACTGTAAAGCTGCCCCGACACAAATCAATCCCAAGGGTAGGCTCATACTGGCTAAAATTTTAAACAGTTGTTCCGAGCCAGAAAATAATGACAGTTGCAGCAGATTAAATACAATTCCAATTACACAGCCCAAAATTAGCGGATTTTTTATCAAAGAAAATAGAATCTGCGCAGGTTTTAAGCCCTGCCCTTGTGAAAAAGCCAGCACTGAAATCACATTCACCAAAGGAATCGCCAGTGCAATCATCATGGCAAACATTTGCATGCCCTGAGCGCCAAACAACAAGGACATAATGGATAAACCAATATAGGTATTAAAGCGGATCTGGCTTTGCACATATACGCCAAAACGCGCGATCGGAATATGAAAAAATGTCCGCACCACCCACAATGTTAAAGTACTTATTATAATGATAATAAACAGAGCCAATAACACCTGAGTAATCGTTGCAAGTTCTAATTTTATATAAGCAAGATTATTAAAAAGTAATACCGGAAATAAAATCAAATAATTCAGTTTTTCCGCGCCACGCCAAAAGTCGTCCGTTAAAAACTGTGTCCGTTTAAAGATATACCCCATGGCAATTAAAATAATTAATGGAAACAAGGCCATTACAACATTCATTATCTACCCTTCATCCCTAAATTGTATTTCCACTGCATGAGGTGAATCATCTTTATCATTTTCAATGAATATTCATCTAATGTTAAAAATATAGCTTTTTAACGTCCAGAAAAAGGCCTGCTTATGCAGGCCTTCAACTCAGTGAAAATTTAGACTAAAATGTCACGTTTACCGTTGGCACCCATGCCACTGACAATCCCATTTTCTTCCATCTGGTCAATGATTCGCGCAGCACGGTTATAACCGAGGCTAAACTTACGCTGTAACGACGAGGTGGAAGCTTTACGTGTTTCCAGAACAAAGGACACACATTGATCATACAAGGCATCACGATCCGAACCACCATCACCATCTTCAAAACCACGCGAAGTCGGTTCTTCATCATAAGGCGTTAGAATTTCATCAACATAATTCGGAGCGGCGCGTTCACGCCATGCATCACAGATATTATTGACTTCATCATCGGAAATGAATGCACCATGTACACGTTCAGGCTCAATTTTACCTGGACCAAGGAACAGCATGTCACCATGTCCCAACAGGTCTTCTGCACCACCGGCATCCAAAATGGTACGCGAGTCAATTTTACTGTTTACACGTAAAGCCACACGGGTTGGAATATTGGCTTTAATTAAACCGGTAATCACGTCAACCGATGGACGTTGTGTCGCAAGCAGTAAATGAATACCCGCAGCACGTGATTTTTGTGCCAAACGGGTAATCATTTCTTCAGCTTTTTTACCCACCTGCATGATCATGTCAGCAAATTCGTCGGCAACAATCACAATCGAAGGTAACGGCGTCAAGCGTGGCGCACGCTCTCCTACAACCGAGTCACTCGCTTTCCACGTTGGATCTATCAAGTCTTCACCATTGGCAATCGCTTCATCGACCTTGCGGTTATAGTCACTCAATTTACGAATTTTCAAATAAGACATCAGCTTATAGCGACGTTCCATTTCATTGACACACCAATTCAATGCATTGACTGCATCTTTCATGTCCGTCACGACTGGCGTAAGCAAATGAGGAATATCGTTATAGTTGGCAAGTTCCAGCTGTTTCGGGTCAATTAAAATTAGACGTAATTGATCTGGCGTATATTTCAACAACATCGATAAAATCATCGAGTTCACTGCCACTGACTTACCTGAACCAGTTGTCCCTGCGACCAGCATATGCGGTGCTTTACCCAAGTCAGCAATGACCGGATTACCCGAAATATCTTTACCCATCGCCATCGAAAGAATGCTATTTGGATCGGTAAAAGCAGGAATGGTTAACAACTCGATCAGACGCACCATTTCACGTGTGCTATTCGGCACTTCAATCCCTATATACGGTTTACCCGGAATCACTTCGACCACACGCACCGATGCCATCGACATTGAACGCGCCAAGTCACGTGAAATATTAGTCACTTTAGAGGCTTTAACACCTGGTGCCAAATCCAGCTCAAAACGCGTTACGACCGGCCCCGGTTGTGCTTCAATGACTTTGGCTTTGACGTTAAACTCTTGCAGTTTAATTTCGAGTAGTTCTGATAAACGGGCTAACTGTTCAGCAGTAAAGTTTACTTTTTTATTTGGATCGACTTTATCCAGTAAATCCAGTCCTGGTAGTGGTGACAAATCTTTACGACGTGCAGCCACTTGCATCGCCAGTGACATTGGACGACCTGATGCATCGGTTAATGGTGCATCAAAATCGAAATCATCTTCAATAGATTCATCAACTTCGACTGGTTTGCCTGCAGTTTCCTGCCAAACTTCACGAAACACATCTTTATTTGATGCAATTAAAGCTTTTTCATCTTCTGAAATAATCGGTTGCTGAATCTGGGTTTTTATTGCGCCACTGACAAATGCGGATGATTGTGCATAACTGCTCGTAGTACGCACAGGAGCAGGCTCTTCCACCTCATCAATTAGCAAATCATCCACCAACAGATCATCGAGTCCATCAAACTCGTCATCTAAAGCCGAATTCTTAGGTGTCGTATGTATCGATGGTGAAGCTGCCATTGCAGATGATGCGATTACAATTTTTTCTTCAACAGGTGATGGTGCTTGTTCAGTCTCTACATGATTAAATGGGGTATGCACATCCGTGGCTGTTTTGCCATTTGGAACTGCAGCAAGCAATTCATCAAAGATTTCGTCATCATCCCAATCCAGATTTTGTTTAGAAGTCTGGGGAGTCGTTGCTACAGGTTGCTCATCAACAAAGGCTTTAAAATGATCATGCGACGTATGCAGATCAGATTCTTCTGCAGCTTTTAATAAAGCGTCAATATCTTGTTTATGTTTTTGATTTTCATCTGAGTTTAAGGCACGCCAAACTTCACCTGTCGCTACTGCACGTCGAGTATTTTCTTCTAGGCGATGGGCTTTTTCTAAGACCTGTTCAAATTCAGCTTCATCTTCGGCATCAATAATCTGCTGCTGTGCATAGTGTTCTTCTTTTTCCACCATGTCATTGAACAAGCGCTCTGCAGCCTGATCTCGCACTACAGGCGATACATCTTGAACTTCACGATGTTCTGGAGCGGGTGATACGCTTTCTACTACAGCTTTTTGTTTAGTACTCGCAACGGTTTTTTTGACTTCAGGCGTTGTACGATCAAATGCAGACTCGGTTTCCGGGACATTTTTATAAAACAAGTCTTGTAAATAAGCAGGTGTGGCTTTGAGTGTAACCCAGGTTTTATTCCACTTCACACCAAATGACAGGGTAAATAAAACCACCCAAAATACAACAAGAAAAACGGTTGCGCCATAAATGGTTAAAATTTGAGACAGACTTTCACCCAATTCATAACCAATAATACCGCCGGATGCATTGTCTAGAGTATCGGCAGGAACTTGCCAAAACAAATACAATAAACTCGCTGTCGCCAGTAAAATAAAGAACTGTGCAGCATAGCGGAAAGGCTTATTCAAAAAGCTATACGGCCACCAGACTTGAATCGCCTCAACGAATAAAAAGATTGGAATGAGTAAACTTGCCCAGCCTAAAAAACCGAACAGTAAATCAGCGATCCATGCCCCTGCAACACCACTGGCATTTGAAACCTGTTGAGTATCACTGGAAATATGCATCCAGCCTGGATCAAAAGGCGTATAAGTCACTGTTGCAAGGAATAAATAAATTCCAAAAGAGACTAAAAATAATGTCATTATTAAGCGCTGTGCATAAGCACTCGACACCGCAGTCATATACTGTCCTGTAACCAATTTTTCATTCATGTTTTTGTAAGAAACTAAGACAAAATAGTTTCGCAATTAAACTCGATATTATGCACCTGTTCCAAGGAAAAAGATGCAATATTATGTAGAGGCTGTTGATACAAATCCTATGAATTGAGTATCTAGCACAGTATCCTTATTGTATATAGCTCAAATCGATTTCAATGATTAATAATATCGACATCGAACTCACACAACTGTTATCGAGTTTCACGTATAATTTCACAAATTTCTAAATAAAAAAAGGATGCCGCGAATGAGCGCTCGTCACTCACGTTTGATTATTCTAGGTTCAGGCCCTGCTGGTTATAGCGCAGCTGTATATGCTGCACGTGCCAACTTAAAGCCAACGCTAATTGCCGGTTTACAATTGGGTGGTCAATTGACCACGACAACTGAAGTCGACAACTGGCCGGGTGACCCTGAAGGTCTAACAGGTCCTGCACTCATGGAACGTATGCAAGCGCATGCTGAACGCTTTGGTACTGACATTGTCTATGACCATATCAACGAAGTTGATTTAAGCGTTCGTCCATTCGTTCTAAAAGGCGATATGGAAGAGTTCACTTGTGATGCATTAATCATTGCAACAGGTGCAACTGCCCAATACTTAGGTCTTGAATCTGAAGCTGCATTCATGGGTCAAGGTGTTAGCGCATGTGCAACCTGTGACGGTTTCTTCTACAAGAACCAAAAAGTTATGGTTGTCGGCGGTGGTAATACTGCGGTTGAAGAAGCACTTTACCTATCCAATATTGCTTCACACGTGACTTTGGTTCACCGTCGTGATTCATTACGTTCTGAAAAAATTCTGCAAGATCATCTTTTCGAGAAAGAGAAAGAAGGTAAAATCAGCATCATCTGGAATCATCAAGTGGATGAAGTTCTCGGTGACAGCAAGTCAGGTGTAACTGCAGTTCGTCTGCAATCGACTCAAGATAGCTCTAAACAAGATGTAGAAGTCACCGGCTTATTTGTTGCGATTGGTCACAAACCGAATAGCGGCATGTTTGAAGGTCAGTTGAACCTACGTGATGGCTATATTCAGGTTCAAAGCGGTACTGCCGGCAATGCAACTGCTGCATCTGTTCCGGGTGTATTTGCTGCAGGTGATATCGCGGATAGTGTTTACCGTCAAGCGATTACTTCGGCAGGTTCAGGCTGTATGGCAGCCCTTGATGCTGAAAAATATCTTGATGCTTTAGGTGGATAATTTTCTCTAAACAAAAAAAACCGTCCTTGTTTGGGCGGTTTTTTTTGTATGATAAAAATCATAAATGCTTATCGCTCGTTGCTCTTCTCGTTCAGGCTGAATCCCATGCATCCATTAGCACCCTCAGAATTCATTTTCCCCGATCCCATCGAAGCTGATCCCGATGATCAGGGGCTGATTTGCATAGGTGCCGACCTCTCCCCTTCTACGCTTTTTGAAGCCTATACCCACGGTCTGTTTCCATGGTTTAGTGAGGGGGAACCTATCTGTTGGTGGAGTCCTGAACCGCGTTGCATTATTCGCCCCCAAGATTACCACCCGAGTAAATCTTTAGTGCGCAATATGAAAAAGTTTGATTATAAAATCACGATTAATCATGCTTTTGAACAAGTGATTCGTTCCTGCTCCCTACCTCGGAGTTATGCAGAAGATACCTGGATTTCTGAAGATATTATTGATGGATATTGCCAATTATTTGATGCAGGATATGGATATAGCATTGAAGTTTGGGATGAAGGTAAAATTGTCGGTGGTTTGTATGGCGTGACCATTGGACATGGCTGTTTTGGTGAGTCGATGTTTAGCACCCAAACCGATGTTTCAAAAATGGCTTTTTATACCTTAATGCTACTTGGACAGGAAAATCATCTACCTTGGGTGGACTGTCAATTGGTTAATGATCACCTTTTAAGCTTGGGTGCTTGTACACTTTCTCGCCAAGCGTATCTTAATTCGTTACAAGATGTTGTGAAACAGCCCTCAATAGATTGGAAAAAATATCAAGAGGGTGTATTTTCAAGTAAAACAATAGCGCAACACGCACGATTAATTGAATGAAAATAACAGAGGGATCTTGCCATGAATTCATATCACCCAAAGTCCCTATTGAATGATTTACAGTATTATATTACGCCGCCGCATAGCTGTAGTTACCTAGAAAATAAATCAGCGCGGATGGTCTTTTTAGATCCTGCCCATCGAATTGATGTGGTCAGTTTATCTGAACTTTCTCGTCTCGGTTTTCGTCGCAGTGGCGATTTTGTTTACCGTCCTGAATGTCATTTGTGCCGCCAATGCCTATCCTGTCGTGTCCCCGTCACTGAATTTCATATGAACAGTACGCAGAAAAAGGCCTGGAAACGTAATCAGGACCTGACTGTTAAAATCACGCGCACTGCGGATGCATCTGACATTCATTATGCTTTGTATGAACGCTATATCAATGAACGTCATGCCGATGGCGATATGTTCCCACCGAGCTTAGATCAATTCGAAAAATTTTTAGTGCATAGCTGCACCGACAGTTTTTTCTTGGAATTCTGGAAAGACGACAAGCTGATTAGCGTTTCGAGTTGTGATCCTTTAGATGATGGGGTTTCTGCAGTTTATACTTTTTTTGATCCTGATGAAAATCGACGTTCACTAGGCGTATTCGCGGTACTTAAGCAAATTGAACATGCTAAAGCTTTAGCTTTACCTTATGTTTATTTAGGCTATTGGGTGCCCCATTCCAATAAAATGAATTATAAATCTCAATATGTACCTTTAGAGCTATTGATTGATGGGCAATGGCGACGTTTAAACCGCCTGCTCACTCCAGAAGAAATTCAACAATTGGGAAACTCCCTGATGACCACCTTGCCCTCTGGATGGAATAACCCAATTATCAAATAACATTACTTATGATTTAAAAAGTTGTGAAAAATCATCACTGCATGATTTCACCATAATAATGGCATGCTCGCGAGAGCCGTCTGGCTTTGGATAATAATTTTTACGTAAATCAATTTGATGAAAACCGGCTTTTTCATAGAGTGCAATTGCAGCTTGATTGCTTTCCCGCACTTCCAAGAAAATTTGCAGCGGATTATTTTTCAATTGCGCAATTGAATCTTCAAGAAGTTGATAACCTAAGCCTTTACCCTGCTGACTCGGATCAATTGCCATCAGTAGTAGATTGGCTTCATCTAACACCGGTTGCAAGATACAAAAACCCACCACCTGTCCTTGCTGCTCAATCACGGTACTCAGATAATAATCAATTGATTCCTCAAACTGCTTTGCCGTCCATGGATGGCTTTGTACTAATTTTTCAATGTTCGCGACTGTTTGTACATCCGCTTTTTGCATCAAACGAATCATCTTCGTTCATCTTTTAAATAACAGAAGCTTCGCATTATAGGAACTTTAGATAAAAAATCGAGTAAAAAAAAAGGGCAATCTGGATTGCCCAAAGAGTCAAGGCATCTTAAAAACCTAATTTAGCTTTCCAAGTCTCTAGCAAACTGACGGTATCTAAATCATTTGGATGAAAACCCGGTTTAAAATAAGCCAACATTTCCTTACCCATACCCGTAATAATCCCTTTGGATGGGCTATAGGCATACTCATAAATGCTTTTGATTGAGTCAAAATTCAACTGTTGATCTTGTCGCAATAGACGCAATAAGAAATAATTTTGTACAAAGAACAACGTTGTCATAGCAGTCACAAGTGAACTGGTACGTAACAGATAAGACTTTAAGCCTTTACCAAATACGCCTTCAAATACATCATAAGCTACCGCTTTATGCTCGTTTTCTTCAATAGCATGCCATAACCACATGGTTTTCATGGTTTCATCTTGCATCAATTCCTGAATATTCTGATTGGTCAGCAATTGTGATGCAATGGTCGCTGTAAAATGCTCAAGTGCGGTGGTTGCGGTTAAATCGACCATTTCCTGGGTAATGCCAAACGGTTTACCGACGAATGCAAATACTTTACGTGCAGTTTGAATCACGGTGTCAGTATATTTATCCAGCGTATCAACATCATGTCCATAACGTTGTGCAGCTGCATTAAAACCCACATGCTCTTGAGTATGCATGGCTTCTTGCCCAATAAAAGCACTAATTTCTTTTTGTAATTCCTGATTTTCTTTAATCGCTGGATGATTGCGAACGACCCGAACACTATCAATAAAAAACTTTTCACCCGCTGGAAACAAAGCAGAAAGCGCAGTCATAAAATGCGTCAATCCCACTGAATCATTCATCCAGTATTCTGGCACGTTATTGAAATCGAAATTCATTCGACGAACAGGAAAGCTTGCCCCTGCTCGATTGGTGATATTGACCTTAGCATTCATGACTCTTACTCCTATCTAGCAAAATGATGCTGCTACATTCACTTATGTTTGTTTTTCTTCATTCTTATATTACGTATTTAAAAACTTGCTATAAGTGCAGATAAGGTCAGGAAAATATCAGTTAAGGACATGAGGAGAAAAAAATAATGATAAGTAAAATTATTTTTTTCTACGCAAGGTAATAAAACACTGTTTTATTTCGACGCAAGAGAAATAAATAATAACAATGCTTTTTCGATGCCAGAGAAAAGAACAATAAGTAAAATCATTTTTTCGATGCAAGGGAATAAAGCACTGCTTTATTTCGACGTAAGAGAAAAAGATAATGAGTGCAATCATTTTTATGACACAGGAAACCCATATAAAAAATCATCATGCATAAAAAAAGCGCTCCAAAGGAGCGCTTTTTTCAAACAATCAATACTTATGCAGTTACTTTAGCAACAACACCAGCACCAACTGTACGACCACCTTCACGGATCGCAAAACGTAGACCTGGGTCCATTGCGATTGGGTGGATCAATTCTACTGACATTTCAACGTTGTCACCAGGCATAACCATTTCCACGCCTTCTTGTAATTGGATTGCGCCAGTTACGTCAGTTGTACGGAAATAGAATTGTGGACGGTAACCGTTAAGGAATGGAGTATGACGACCACCCTCTTCTTTAGAAAGTACGTATACTTCTGCGTCGAATTTAGTATGCGGCTTGATTGTACCTGGTTTAGCAAGTACTTGACCACGTTGAACGTCTTCACGTTTAGTACCACGTAGAAGAACACCACAGTTCTCGCCAGCACGACCTTCGTCAAGCAATTTACGGAACATTTCTACGCCAGTTACAGTTGTTTTAACTGTATCTTTAATACCAACAATTTCAACTTCTTCGCCAACTTTAACGATACCCGCTTCAACACGGCCTGTTACTACAGTACCACGACCTGAAATTGAGAATACGTCTTCGATTGGCATCAAGAATGCTTTGTCGATCGCACGTTCTGGTTCAGGAATGTAAGAATCAAGTGCAGCAACCAATTCGATTACAGCAGATTCGCCATACTGACCTTGGTCACCATTAAGTGCAGCAAGCGCTGAACCACGGATGATTGGAGTGTCATCACCTGGGAAGTCATAAGTAGAAAGAAGTTCACGAACTTCCATTTCTACCAATTCAAGCAATTCTTCGTCATCAACAAGGTCACACTTGTTAAGGAATACAAGAATGTAAGGTACACCAACCTGACGAGAAAGAAGGATGTGTTCACGAGTCTGTGGCATAGGACCATCAGTCGCAGCACATACAAGGATCGCGCCGTCCATTTGAGCAGCACCAGTGATCATGTTTTTAACATAATCGGCGTGACCTGGACAGTCTACGTGTGCGTAGTGACGAGTTGGAGAATCGTATTCTACGTGTGAAGTATTAATGGTAATACCACGTGCTTTTTCTTCTGGTGCAGAGTCAATTGCTGCGTAATCTTTCGCTTCACCGCCGTAAGTTTTTGCACAGATTGTTGCAATTGCAGCAGTTAAAGTTGTTTTACCATGGTCGACGTGACCAATTGTACCCACGTTTACGTGTGGTTTATTACGTTCGAACTTAGCCTTAGCCATGAGATCTTCCTTTTTAAACTGCTTATGGAGGGAAAACTCCATAAGCGATTTTGGTTTTTAACTATGAATTAGTTTGGGGCTTATAGTAATCGAAAGATTACTCGTCGTCACCTTTTTTACCGCCAGACTGGAACTTAGTAATGATGCCTTCAGCCACGTTACGTGGAGTTTCAGCATATTTAGCAAATTCCATAGAGTAAGTCGCACGACCTTGAGACATAGAACGCATAGAAGTTGCGTAACCAAACATCTCAGCCAATGGAACTTCAGCGCGAATTGCTTTAGTACCACCAGGAAGATCGTCCATACCCTGAACCATACCACGACGACGGTTTAAGTCACCCATGATATCGCCCATGTAGTCTTCTGGAGTTTCTACTTCAACTTTCATGATTGGTTCAAGAAGGATAGGATCCGCTTTCATGAAACCATCACGGAAGGCATAAGAACCCGCCATTTTGAACGATAATTCGTCAGAATCGACATCATGGTAAGAACCATCGAATAATGTCGCTTTGATACCCACAACAGGGTAACCAGCCAATACACCATTCTTCATACGTTCTTGAATACCTTTATCAACCGCACCGAAGAATTCTTTAGGTACAACACCACCTACAACTTCTTCAACGAATTGGTATTCTTTACCAGCTTCTTCAACATCCATAGGTTCTAAACGAACATATACATGACCGAATTTACCTTTACCACCTGTTTGACGTACGAATTTACCTTCTTGCTCAACAGATTTTTTAATCGTTTCGCGGTAAGCAACCATTGGTTTACCAATGTTCGCTTCAACGTTAAATTCACGTTTCATACGGTCAACAAGGATGTCAAGGTGAAGCTCACCCATACCTGCAATAATCGTTTGACCAGATTCTTCGTCTGTGCGAACACGGAACGATGGATCTTCTTTAGCCAAACGACCAAGTGCGATAGACATTTTCTCTTGGTCAGCTTTAGTCTTAGGCTCTACAGCTAAAGAAATTACTGGCTCAGGGAATTCCATACGCTCTAGAGTAATGATGTTTTTCTCATCACAAAGAGTATCACCAGTAGTAACGTCTTTAAGACCTACACATGCAGCGATATCACCCGCGCGGATTTCTTCAACGTCTTGACGTTCGTTCGCGTGCATTTGCACGATACGACCAATACGTTCACGTTTAGATTTCACTGGGTTGTATACTGGATCGCCTTGTTTAAGCACACCAGAATAAACACGTACGAAAGTTAAGTTACCTACGAACTTGTCATTCATGATTTTGAATGCAAGCGCAGAGAACGGTGCTTCGTCAGATGCTTCACGAATCGCTTTAGTTTCAGCTTTGTCGTCAAGAATACCTTCGATAGGCTTAACTTCAGTCGGCGATGGTAAGAAATCAATAACAGCATCCAACATACGTTGAACACCTTTGTTTTTGAATGCTGTACCACAAAGCATTGGTTGGATTTCACAAGCCAAAGTTTGAGCACGAATACCAGCAACGATTTGTTCTTTAGTCAAATCGCCATTGTTCAGGTATTCATCCATCAATTCTTCAGATGCTTCAGCCGCAGCTTCAACCAAGTTTGTACGCCACTCTTCAGCAGTTGCTTGAAGTTCAGCCGGGATTTCACCGTATTCAAACTGCATACCTTGAGAAGCTTCATCCCAAATGATCTGTTTCATTTCGATCAAGTCGATAACGCCAGTGAAGTTTTCTTCAGCGCCAACAGGGATTACAACTGGTACAGGGTGTGCACCAAGACGTGTTTTCATTTGTTCAACAACACGGAAGAAGTTTGCACCAGTACGGTCCATCTTGTTCACGAATGCTAAACGAGGCACTTTATATTTGTTTGCTTGACGCCATACAGTTTCTGACTGAGGTTGTACACCACCTACAGCACAGTAAACCATACATGCACCGTCAAGAACACGCATAGAACGCTCAACTTCGATTGTGAAGTCAACGTGTCCCGGGGTATCAATTACGTTGATACGGTGTTCTGGGAACTGCTTAGCCATACCAGACCAGAAACAAGTTGTAGCAGCTGAAGTGATGGTAATACCACGTTCTTGCTCTTGTTCCATCCAGTCCATTGTTGCTGCACCATCATGTACTTCACCAATTTTGTGAGATACACCTGTGTAGAACAAAATACGTTCTGAAGTCGTGGTTTTACCAGCATCAATATGAGCAGAAATACCAATGTTACGATAACGAGAAATTGGGGTTTGACGAGCCATGATTTCTTGCATTCCTAAATTTGTTGTTTAAAACAGGACGCTTTAAGCTGCTAAGCAGCTTAAAGCGTTTTGAAGACAGATCAGTGAAAACCGACCTGTCATCATCCTGATTAAGGTCTTTAAACCTATTAGAAACGGTAGTGAGAGAATGCTTTGTTGGCTTCAGCCATACGATGCACATCTTCACGTTTCTTAATCGCTGAACCTTTACCTTCAGCTGCATCAAGCAACTCACCAGCAAGACGTAAAGCCATAGTTTTTTCAGAACGCTTAGCAGCAGCGTCTACTAACCAGCGCATAGCTAAGGCAGTACGACGGGATGGGCGTACTTCCATAGGCACTTGATAAGTAGCACCACCAACACGGCGTGCTTTTACTTCGACCATAGGACGAACTTTTTCAAGAGTAGTCTCGAAAAATTCAACTGGGTCTACTTTAGATTTTTCTTGAACGCGGTCTAAAGCACCGTAAACGATACTTTCAGCAATAGATTTTTTACCATCTTGCATTACGTGGTTCATGAATTTAGCGATTGTTTGGCTGCCGAACTTAGGATCCGGAAGGATTTCACGGGCAGCGACTACGCGACGTCTTGGCATTTTAATACACCTATAAATATGACACTTCAGGTTTATCCAGCATGAGTACAAAGTGTCATGTACTGTTCGCTGGCCTTACTACACGTCGCTTGAATTTCACAAAATTAAATGCAGAAATCAGACAAGCGAGACGATAAAGGATTGCGGTTCTACGTTCTTAAGAAACTAATCTCGAAAGATTATTTCTTAGGACGTTTAGTACCGTATTTAGAACGAGACTGGTTACGATCTTTAACACCAGCGCAGTCTAAAGAACCACGAACGGTATGGTAACGTACACCTGGTAAGTCTTTAACACGACCACCACGGATAAGAACAACACTGTGCTCTTGTAGGTTATGGCCTTCACCACCGATGTAGCTTGATACTTCAAAACCTGAAGTTAAGCGAACACGGCAAACTTTACGCATTGCTGAGTTAGGTTTTTTAGGTGTAGTAGTGTAAACACGTGTACAAACACCACGACGTTGTGGACAAGCCTTCAACGCAGGAACTTTTGATTTTTCAATCAAAGTCGTACGACCCTTACGGATCAACTGATTTGTTGTTGCCATTTGGCAATTCTCCCGTTAATAAAAAGCCTCAAAAAAATACTACTTTTCGAGGGCAGACAATTGTAAGCGAAGATAGAAAAATGGTCAATATTCGAGACAATATCAAATATTAACCATTTCCTTATATTTAGGGCGTTTGAAAGCATTTGCTAAGCTGGGGTTTACCTTTTAGGATTTCTTTTTTGTAACTTTTTTATTTATAGGCGCAGATTCCTGATTTTCTTTAGATTCTGCAGTAGAAGGCTGAGCAACAATTTGCCCATTCACCGCCTGCTCTTCCTGTGAATATTCATCCAATTCAGATTCATCCGGGGTGATTGCCGGTTTTTGTGGCTCAACCTGTTCATGTGGTTCAACCATTTGCCCAGCTAAATATCCCAAGCCCTGTTCAACTCGTTCATCCTTTCGGTTTTCATCAACTTTAGGCGCTTCTATTTTCTTTTTGATTGTGACATTAGAGATGGTTTTATTATCAGGGACTTGAATATCCTGATCCAGTTTAATTTCACCCGGTTTCACATCCACTTTAGATAAATGTTCTAATAATTTGGGAGTTGCTTGAGCCAATAAAGCCAAAGATTTTTCATAAGCCGCAATCGGGGATAACTCTACCCCTTGATGTTGTTGCAAGTAACTTCGGGCGTGGGAAAAGATTTGTTGCGCTTTCTGGTTAACGTCTTCAACCAGTTTCCAACTATACGCCGCACCAATACCCGCTCCTGCGACTGGTGTCAATTTACTGATGATGGAAATTTTGGGAATATGATTCAACCAATCCCATTTCATTTCACCATTTTCATTACTTAACCACTTTTTAAGCACTGTAACATCGTTACTTGAACCCAACATTTCTTGAAACTGACTCATATCTTGTGTTTTCAACATACTGGAGAATGCTTTTAGCGCCAGCAATACACTCTGTTTTTCCGCAATCTGGCCTAAATCAATTTGTTTAAACACAAACTGAACAATATCTTGTTCTGTTTCTTTATTCAGCTCAAAACCATATGCACGTCCAACCTGATAAATCATGCGCAAGGACATAATCAAAGACAACGGCACATCAATCGCCGAACCCACCACGCCTGTCGCACCGGTTACAGCACCCTGTATAGAAGCAATCCATTTATTCTGTTCTGCCAAGGCTTGGCTAATTCGCTTTGACCGATCTACGTCTTGGGTCAGTTCTTGTAAATCTTTTGCACCTGCCTGATCAAGCACGGCATCAACTGAACTTATATTTGAGGTAAATTGATTTAACTGCTCAAAAAAATAATCTGATAATTTATCTGAAAATTGCGGGGAAACGAAATTGGCAACCCGAGTCACTTTACCATACTGATGACCGAGTAATTGTTTCGATACACCGGGTAAATACTCGCGTAGCATTTGTTGAGGATTATCATATTTTTGGGCTTTAAAAACATTTGATTGACCAGCACTCCCATCCATCACTTGCCCATTTCTTGATGGCTGCATGGCCCTAGTCACAGCATTCGGAGCGGCATGATTCAGCACACCCATTCCAGCTGCACTGATCTTTTTAGCCACTCCAAAGGCATTTGAGAAGAATCCATGTGAATGTTTATTATTGATATCAGTCATTCTTTACCCTCATTTTCAATTCTTACAATTGTTGATAAATACTAGGCACAGTCTAAGTTTATCTCAATATTAATGTGTATCTTTTAGTTAATTAAACCGGGTAATTTTCACAAATACACACAGAGGGAAATAGGCATAATATTTGCCATAAGAATTCAAAAATCTTTCTGCTATTATGAATGTAATTGAAATACATGAGTAAGGCACTGGGTTTTGCTTAAGGCAAACAATTCATTCAGCTGCATTTGCTCAAACCACTACCATATAAGGGATCTGTAGATGAAACGTGTTGTAATCACTGGCATGGGCATTAACTCATGTATTGGTAATTCTTTAGAAGAAGTAACAAATTCTTTGCAAAACGGTATTTCTGGAACACGTTTTAACCCAACTTATGCTGAACTCAACTTTAAAAGTCACGTAAGTGCAGCAGCAGAACAAAACTTTGACAATATCGACCGTAAACTAAAACGCTTTATGGGCGTTTGTGCGATGTATGCATACAACTCAGCCCTTGCTGCAGTCGAACATGCGGGTTTACAGGTTGAAGATTTAGCGGGCAACCCACGTTACGGTATTACCGGTGGTTCAGGTGGTGGTTCAACTGCTTCTGTTATTGAAATGAACGAATTATTGCAAACCAAAGGCGCACGTAAAGTTGGCCCTTTCTTTGTTCCTCGTAACATGACCAACACGATTACAGCAAACGTTGGCGTTGCATTCAAATTACAAGGTGTGGCGCATACCATTACCAGCGCATGTGCAACATCTGCTGATGCGATTGGTTATGCTTACAACCTGATCCAGTTGGGCAAACAGGATTTAATGCTTGCTGGTGGCGGTGAAGAAGATCACTGGTCACAAAGCTTGTTGTTTGATGCCATGGGTGCACTTTGCTCTAAATACAATGACACGCCTGAAACAGCTTCTCGCCCATATTCTGCTGACCGTGACGGTTTTGTGATTGCGGGTGGTGGCGGTTTCGTGGTGCTTGAATCACTTGAACATGCACAAGCTCGTGGCGCGAACATCTTAGCTGAAGTTGTTGGTTATGCTGCAAACAGTGATGGTGCAGACATGGTTGCGCCAAGTGGTGAAGGTGCAACACGCTGTGTGCTTATGGCTTTAGAAGAAGCAAAACAGCACGGTGTAGATAAAATTGACTATGTAAACACACATGGTACATCTACCCCTGCGGGTGACGTGACTGAACTTAAAGCGATGGAACGTGCATTCGGTGAAGGTCAAGTTCCTCCATTAAGTTCAACCAAGTCGATGACCGGTCACAGCTTAGGTGCAGCGGGTGTACAAGAAGCCATTTATTCAGTATTGATGATGCAAAATGACTTTATTGCGCCAAACATCAACGTGACTGAACTGGATGAAGGCGCAAAACCATTTGATATCGTGCTTGAAAAACGTGACACAAAATTGAATACTGTGATGAGTAACAGTTTCGGTTTTGGCGGTGTAAATGCCTGTCTTGTTTTCAAAAAATGGGAAGGCTAAGCTAAGAATTGTTGATCATTCGGAAACGGATGATCAACTTCTGCCACACTGCCCTTAAAAGGGTGAATAGATGGATGCTCCTTCTAATGCTTTCTTGTGGGTAAAAGCATTACATATTATTGCTGTAGTTTGCTGGTTCGCCGCTTTGTTCTACTTGCCACGTTTATATGTTTATCATGCGATGAGTGAGGATGCCACAAGTCATCAACGTTTCCAGATTATGGAACGCAAGTTGTATCGCGGCATCATGTGGCCGGCAATGCTTGCCACCCTTATCACGGCGCACTTCTTGGTAGATTGGGGTGATGCAACTCGGCATTACCATGAAGCACTCTGGTTTTACCTGAAAGTTGGATTGGTCGGTTTACTGGTGATTTACCATTTAGTCTGTGGTTATTACCGTAAAAAACTGATGTTCGATGCACATTACAAATCACACAAGTTTTGGCGTTACTTTAATGAAATGCCCACGCTGATTCTATTTGCAGTGGTCATTTTAGTGGTGGTTAAACCTACCTTCTAATCCAAATGAAAAAAATAAAAATCCCCGATCAGTCGGGGATTTTTATGTCCGAGATTCTAGATTTTTACACAGCTATCCTGTTTTAGATTTAACTCAGGCAATTTATGTTTGGGATATGGCAGTTCTATACACAACTTCCCCTCTTTCTGAAAATAACGTTACTTATATCTTGAAGCTTTAATTGCTTTATTTTCACTCAAACTTAAATATAATATATTAAAAATCAAAATACTATAAAAAATGAAATTCAGCTCACTTATATACAGCAAAAAGAGATTATTCTGGAAAATTCAGAACGTATTCTTTTTCTTAGTAAAAGAAAAACAAGATCATGAAAAATAAAAGGTCAGCTATGCAAGAATTTCCATCAGCAGAACTTAAAACAGCGACGATGCCAGAAAATCAAAAATTGTATTTGGATGCCGTCAAAAACTTTAAAAAATTGCATGACCCAAAGATCAAGTTTTATCAAAAAATTAAATCTATCTTTCATTGGGTTATTGCTATTGGAGCTCTTTATATTTTGTGGAATTCTAATGATCCACAAAGGAATATTTTTTTGCTCTTCCTTTTGTTATTCACCTTAAATGAAATTAAAGGCTTACGAATTTGGCTATATGTTCGAAAAACAAGAAACCTATATGGTGAAAAATATCTAAAAACATTCGGTAAGATCACTCAAGTTTCAAAATATGATGCAAAGTTAAAACAGCTTGAAATTGAGTTTGAGTTTTATGGTTTAGAAAATCAGTCCCATAAAAAGAAATTTAATATTGCCTATCCCGATTTCTTAAGTTTTCAACCCCTAGATATTAAATCTGAATTACTCGTAGGCCAATCGGTTGAAGTGTGTCTTACTCCTGATTTTGCATTACTGCTACAAATACGGGCTTATCATAAAAATCCTGATGAACTACCAATTCTAACTCATCACTTTCATAATCATCCGCTATGGCAACGGCATGAAAACTACCTATTACACCCAAGTTATTTTTATCCTGAATCTATGTTGTCGATTTATTTTTTCCGCGATGAATATACAGGGGATTTTCAGCTTGTATTTAAAGGTTTAGATCAAGACTTTAGTGTCTATTCAACTTCACCGAATTTGGAACAAATCGAAAATTATATTTTCGCATCCTATTCAGATTTCTTTATGAAACATGATGGATTGCAGCCTGCTTACAATAAATACCGACAGCTAAAGTTTAGCAATGAACCAACCCATGTTGAACTCTGGAAGACTCCAACCACCCCAATATCGAATCAAGAGATTCAGGCATTTATAAACCAGAATAAAAGACGTGCATTGTTATGGATGATTTCTTGTTTGCTTATCATCCTTTTATCATCTATCACAGTTTCAGTCTTCGCTAGTCTTAGCTTATCTCTTCTCTGCCTTGGTATATATTCAATTTATTTTGAATATGCTTCTCATCAAAGTAAGTTTTATCAGCGATGCGTACCCCAGCTTTAATCAATTGAATAATTCTTTCGTTTTTTTAGAAAATAGATGGAGGAAGATTCACAAATCATTCTGATCACAATAAAAAATCCCCGATCAGTCGGGGATTTTTTATTGTTAAAGCTTTATGCCTCTACACTTTCTACACTACGCTTTCGTATACGTGGCAAATACAATACACGATAAGTCACCGCCAGAATTAACAGCCACAATGGACTGATCGTCAGGGCACGCAAGGTATCGGCTTCCAGACTTAAAATAATCAAAGTAAAGAACAAGAATATTAGTACCACATAGGACATCCAGATTCCGCCCGGCATTTTAAAGGTTGACTTGGCATGCAGCTCCGGACGCAGTTTACGGTAACGGATATAGCACACCATGATGATGCTCCAGATACTGATAAACAAAATCACGCACAGCGAACTTGCTAAAGTAAAAGCCTCAACCGTATTCGGCACAAAGTATTGCAGTGCTGCACCCGCCATAATAAAGGCACAAGAGAACAATAAACCTTTTGCAGGCACGGCACGCTTGGACAACTGCGCCAACTTTTGGGGTGCCTGCCCTTCTCGAGCCAAACCGAACAGCATGCGCGATGTTGAAAACACACCACTATTCATGGATGACATGACCGATGACAGCACCACCAGATTCATGATAATGGCTGCTACACCAATGCCTGCATGCATAAACAGCGACACAAACGGGCTTTGATCCGCAGGAATCTGGTTCCACGGTGTTACTGACATCACGATGAATAGCGACAAAACATAGAACAAAATAATCCGGGTGGGAATGGCGTTGATTGCTTTAGGCAGGTTCTTTTCTGGGTCTTGGGTTTCTGCTGCCATGGTTCCAATCAGTTCCACACCCACAAAAGCGAATAAGGCAATCTGAAAACCCGCCAGGAATCCGCTGCCGCCTTGCGGGAACATGCCACCATGTGACCAGACATTGCTAAAGCTGGCAAATGAACCACTTGGTGCATGAAAATGGTTAAACACCATAAAACCACCAATACCAATCAGCCCGAGAATGGCCAAAATCTTGATAAGGGCAAACCAGAATTCAATTTCACCAAACAGACGCACGGCAAGCATATTAATGCCGAGCACCAGCAACACACAGGCCACGCTAATCATGGCCTGTCCGGATGGGGTAAAGGCCATACCTTCAGGCAGCCAGAAGCCTAAATAGTTGATAATGGCGGCCAGATCCGCGATGCCAACCAGTACCCAACCGAGCCAGTACGACCAGCCAATATAGTAGCCTGCACCTGGGCCAATCAGGTCATGCGCCATGTCGATAAAGGATTTGTAATGCAGATTAGACAGTAAAATTTCACCCAATGCTCGCATCAGGAAAAAGAACATGGTACCAATGATCATGTAGATCAATAAAATTGAAGGCCCAGCCAGGGAGATGGTTTTGCCTGAGCCCATAAACAGGCCTGTTCCAATCGCGCCACCAATGGCAATGAGTTGCAGGTGACGGTTGGACAGTTTTCGTTGTAATTCATGCGAGGATGCCTGGGCATCGTCTGCTCGTGGTCTAGTGGTCATAACTGAACATCCTTTTAACATACGATTGCGTGTAAACCATGTGCTTTACATTGCCAGTCATCCCAACCAGCAACATTTACACGCTAGGCAACAAAGCAGTCGCAACCGCTTTGCTGCCATATGGGGAGATTTTTACATTAAGGCTGTGCCGCCGTTACAGCAATTTCAATCAACCAGTCCGGATTGACTAGATCGGCCTGAATGGTGGCACGTGAAGGAGGAGTACAACCTTTCATCCAGTCAATCCAAATGGCATTGACAGTTGAAAAGTCAGCGAGATTTTTAATATAAAGCTGTGCAGACAGCAGCCGGGATTTATCCGTTCCAGCCAAAGCCAGCAGTTCATCAATCGTGGCTAAAATTTCACGGGTTTGGCCGGCCACATCATTATCGGTATTTTTCGGCACCTGTCCAGAAAGATAGACCACCTGATTAAATACCGTCACAGCGCTCATGACATCATTACTGTTGAATTTTTGAATGTTGTCAGCTGACATATACATTTCCTTATATGAATGGTTTGATTTTTGAAGATTTAATCTTGAACAAAATTGACTCTGGCCGTGACTGCACACATCAGCTCATAGCCAATGGTGCCTGAACCTGCTGCGACCTCATCAATACTCAGCACAACGCCTTGGGAGGATTTCCCCCATAACACCACCTCACTACCCACATCCGCATCAGGAATAGTGGTTAAATCGACTGCCAGCATATCCATACTGACGCGGCCGATTAAATGGCTGCGCTGGCCATTCACCAATACTGGCGTTCCAGTTTTGCTCAGACGCTGATAGCCATCGGCATAACCGCAAGCTACGATGCCAATACGCATCTCCTGTTCAGCAACAAACCTCGAGCCATAACCCACGCTATCACCCGCTTTAAGCTGTTGAACAGCAATGATTTCACTGCGTAGGCTCATCGCAGGCTGCAAATTCCAGTCATCAATTGTATGTGCAGGGAAATCGGGAGAACTGCCGTACAGCATGATGCCGCTACGGATCACATCTGAATTTAAATCTGCATGGCGAAGAATGGCAGCACTGTTACATACGGAACGTGCGCCCGGTAAATCATGTGTGATGGCATCGAAGATTTGACACTGATGTTCAATACCAGAACGGCCCAAATGTTCACCATCTGCATCCGAGAAATGCATCATGTGAGTGATGCTTTGAACATTATTCAGTTGAGATAAGCGTTGCCAGATATCACGATAATATTCAGCCACAAAACCTAAACGGTTCATGCCGCTGTTCATTTTTAAATACACATCAAACTGCGCTGCTCTGGGGAATCGGGCCAACCATTCAATTTGATATTGACTATGAAGGGTAAAACTCAAATTCAGCTCATCACAGTCAAACAGGTCTTGCTCGGAAAAAATGCCTTCAAGCAATAAGATGGGTCCTTTCCAGCCTAAGGCACGAATACGTCTGGCTTCGGCAATATCTAACAGTGCAAAACCGTCTGCCTGCTTAAATGCCTCATACACGCGCTCAATGCCGTGACCATAGGCATTGGCTTTCACTACCGCAAAGACCTGGCTTTGCGGCATTTTTTGACGTGCAATAGAGAGATTATGCTGCAGTGACTGGCGATGAATCACTGCAGTTATAGGACGTGGCATGTTTCTTCTTCCTTGAATCTATATGTCCGAATATGTCTTAGGCAGCTGAAGGATAACGCTGTATCGACAAGCCTTCGGTACTGATGCCCGGTTGATGATTCATCACCAAGTCACTGATGAGCTTGCCTGAACCGCAGGCCATGGTCCATCCCAGCGTGCCGTGACCGGTGTTAAGGAACAGGTTTTTGAAACGCGTTGCGCCGATAATCGGGGTAGAGTCCGGTGTCATTGGACGCAAACCGGTCCAGAATGTGGCTTCTGCAAGGTTTCCACCTGGGAATAAATCTTTGGTGACCATTTCCAAAGTTGCACGGCGATCCTGATTCAAGCCATGATTAAAACCACTCAGTTCAGCCATGCCACCGACACGGATACGCTGATCAAAACGGGTAATCGCAATCTTGTAAGTCTCATCCAGCACTGTAGACTGCGGTGCAGATGCAGGGTCGATAATTGGAATGGTGAGTGAATAGCCTTTCACCGGATAAACCGGCAAATTCAGGTTCAGTGGTTTTAAGAAATCACGTGAATAACTGCCAAAGGCCAAAACATAACGGTCTGCGGTGAGGACTTGTCCATTTACCACCACACCTTTGATGTCATCACCTTCAACCACCAGTTTTTCAACGTTTTGGTTGAACTTAAACTCTACACCCAGCTCTTTGGCCAAGTTTGCCAGTGCATTGGTAAATAGGTAGCAGTCGCCGGTTTCATCATTTGGCAAATGCAGGCCACCGACCAGTTTATCTTTGGCAAATTCCAAGGCAGGTTCCACTTTGGCCAGATCATCTTTGAGCAGGAGTTCATGCTCCACACCACATTCTTTTAACACCTGAATGTCACGTTGAACCATGTCCAATTGCGCTTCATTACGAAAAACTTGCAATGTGCCTTTAGAACGGTTTTCATAGTGAATGCCGGTCTCTTTGCGCAGCTCTCTGAGGCAGTCACGGCTATATTCCGCTACCCGGGTCATGCGCTCTTTATTAATTGCATAACTGTGTGGATTGCAGTTCTTCAGCATCTGTGCCATCCAGTTCAGCTGCCACATGCTGCCGTCGATATTAATCGCTAAAGGAGCATGATGCTGGAACATCCACTTGACAGCTTTAAATGGAATACCGGGTGCTGCCCATGGCGTCGAATAACCCGGTGAAACCTGACCTGCATTGGCAAAACTGGTTTCTTCAGCAGGACCCGCTTGACGGTCCAGGACAGTAACGGTTGCTCCCTGTTGTGCGAGGTAATACGCACTTGCAACCCCGATTACACCACTACCTAAGACAATTACACGCATTGCTTATCCCTAACGCATATTAGTTTATTTAACTAGTATATTTTTTGATTGATAGTTTATTTCACTGTTTTAAGCACTATAATCTAGGCAATTTGATAGTTTTGTCGCGAAAAAATTCTAAAAAAAGGAAAATCATAATGCGTAAATTGGATCGTATAGATCAGCAGATTCTAGATATTTTGCAGCGCGATGGACGGATTGCCATCAGCGAATTGGCATCTCGGGTCAACCTGTCCACCACCCCCTGTTCGGAACGGGTCAAACGCCTGGAACGCGATGGCATCATCATGGGCTATTACGCGCGGCTGAACCCGCAACTGGTCGATCGCAACTTGCTGGTATTTTTAGAAATCAAACTATCGGCCAAATCAGGCGATGTGTTTGATCAGGTTGCACGCGATTTGGTGGAAATTCCTGAAGTTTTGGAATGTCATCTGATTTCGGGTGAGTTTGATTATCTGGTAAAAGCACGCTTAAAGGAAATGAGTGCCTATCGACGTCTTTTGGGTGATCTGCTGAAAAAGCTTCCCTCCTCCGCTTCCTCACACAGTTATATTGTCATGGAAGAAGTGAAGGAAAGTTTTTATCTGGACCTACGTTAACAGTCCCAAAAGCTTGATTCAGGGGAGATACTAAAGGAACTAATTGCTTGTATTGAGTGATCAAAAAAATTGAAGCAGATCGGAAAATTTGGCTATCCGTGCTTTAGGTTTTGCCTGAGTAAGCTCTACATCAGAACCATAACCATAGTCCACTGCGATGGTGTCTATACCATTGCTGCGAGCACCAAAAATATCATGCTCACGGTCACCCACCATCACACATTCAGCTGGATCTAACTTTTCCTTTTCAAGGATATAGGCAATCAAATCGCCCTTGTTGGTACGCTCACCATTCAGCTCGCTGCCATAAGCATATGTAAAATATTGCAGCAGATCAAAATGTTCTAAAATCTGCTTGGCATAGATTTGAGGTTTTGCCGTAGCCAAATACAAACGGAAACCTTTTTGCTGCAAGGTTTGCAAAGTTGCAGCTACATCTTCAAAAACATGATTTTCATACAAGCCGGTCACAGCAAAACGTTCCCGATAGCCCATCAAGGCCTGTTCAGCCAAAACATCATCCACCGGCACATTTAAAATTTTCGCCAAAGATGCCTGCAAAGGTGGACCAATAATCCAGTCAATATTGACATCATCGGCAATGGGATGACCAATTTTATTTAAACCGTAACGCGCACTGGTGGTAATACCCAATTTTGGATCAGTTAATGTTCCATCTAAATCAATCAAAATATTTTTAATCACAGACTGACCCTTCAACTTAAATTTTTACTTAACAAATACTATCGAGACTTGGCTCAAAGTTGCCTATACTAACGTAAATTTAGTGATTTAAGGACATCATTGTGCGCCCTACTGTACTTTGCTTTTCTGGTTTAGATCCATCGGGTGGAGCTGGCTTGCAGGCAGATATTGAAGCGATTGGTCAAAGTGGTGCACATGCAGCAATTGCCTGTACTGCCCTCACCATTCAAAACTCGCAACAAGTCTTTGGCTTTGAAGCGACATCAAAAGAATTATTGATGGCTCAGGCCAATGCAGTGGTGGGTGATTTACCGATTAAATGCGTGAAATCAGGCATGTTAGGCACTACAGATAATATTGCAGCTTTAGCAGAATTTTTACGCGAACATCCTGAATATCTCTATGTGCTCGATCCAGTACTGGTTGCCAATAGCGGGGGTTCACTGGGCAATCAAGAAACACTGGTCAAAGCTTTTGTCGAACTGATTCCACTTGCCACAGTTTTGACACCTAATACAGTAGAGCTTCGTGCATTAACCGGTATTGAAGATATTGACCAGGCCACTGCAAAACTCTTTGAAATGGGTGCTCAAGCCGTTTTAGTCAAAGGCGGACATGAAGATACGCCGGACTATATCCGCAATGCTTTATATATGGATGGTAAATTAGTTTCTGAAACCAGATGTCCACGCCTTGAAGGTGAATACCATGGTTCAGGTTGCTCATTGGCCAGTTTTATTGCAGGTCGTTTGGCACAAGGTGATGATTTAAAACAAGCCGTGAATCATGCAGAAACCTGGCTGTTTGGAGTACTTAAAAAAGCAGAAACTCCGGTGCCCAATGGGCAGAAAATTCCTAAGCGCTTCTAAAAAATATTATGTTGATAAACCTGATCATCAACTGACTTTATGTCGTATGAGATCAGGTTTTTTTTTGCACTCATTTTAGTCGCTAAAATCTGGGTTTTATGGTGCTCCTAAAAAATAAAGCATGTATAAATACATGCTTTATGATGCACATCATTTGAAACTAGGCAATCAGTTCTTTGATTTTGGTCGTAGAGCCATTATTTTTGACTGACTCTATGCCTTTCTCACGTGATTGCTCACTTGAATAAAATTGACTGCGACCAATAATCTGATAATTCGCAGCTTTTAAGTTGAAATAAGGCTTACCATTTTTCGCTTGCAGGCGCTCATAACGGCTATCATCTAGACTATTTCTCTGAACCGATTCAATGCCAACCTGTGCAGAAGCTTTTGCCTTATATAATTCACTGCTCAGAATCACTTCCCCATTTCCAGCTTTTAACACAAAGCAATATTGCCCATCATTTACTTG
Source organism: Acinetobacter sp. ANC 5378 (assembly GCF_013004315.1). Classification (NCBI taxonomy): domain Bacteria; kingdom Pseudomonadati; phylum Pseudomonadota; class Gammaproteobacteria; order Moraxellales; family Moraxellaceae; genus Acinetobacter; species Acinetobacter sp. ANC 5378. The sequence goes on along the minus strand of NZ_JABERK010000009.1, from coordinate 14,356 downwards.
ACTAATTTCATACCATCCCGCCATATAAAAACCCCTTTATTATTTTTAAATTTATAAAAACATCTTATTTTTAGTTTTGAAAACATATGGTTGCTTTATAAAATATAAATAATTTTTAGCTTTTTAATGTGGCTGTTTTGTAATCATCAACATCTCTATCTAGATGGAATAAATGTGCGTTTTTTACAAAGGTAAATTTGGCTTAAATTTATGCAATAAAAAATAAAGATCAAGAGAATAAGAGGAGACCTAGTCTCTTGATCACTATTCAGATCTAGATAACTTTCTTAGAATAAGTGGCTTTCTGCATTTCCAAAATTTCCACACAAATCTGTAAGCTCGTTTGGCTTTGTTTGGGCAAATGCTGCTCGAGTGTGGTTAATAACAATTGTGAAATTTCCTGTTGTAATTCCACACTGCGTCCAGTCAATAAAGAGACTTTGGCATGTACATAAGCTTGTGACGCATCCCCAAAACCAATGACATAATCATGCTGGCAAATGGCACGACTTTTCACATCATTCGCAGAGCCTACATATGCGCCTTCTACTAAGGCTTTGTTCAATGCAAGCAGGATAGGTTTGGTTTCCAGATTTTCAATATTGTCTGAATATTCCAGATGGATGTGTGGCATAACAAAAATTCTTTCAGATGATTGCGGTTGTTATACCATGTCATTTACTCAATCATAAAGGCAATGAATCAATGTTTAATCAACAGTGCCGCTGTTTATAAAAGAAAGAATCAGAATGACCACACCCTTTGCATAAAACTGAATCTAGAAATATCTATCCACAAAAATAACGGTTCTCAAACTAATTCTAGCCTGATAAAAAAGCCCTAGCATTTCAGCTAGAGCTTTCTGATTTTTAATCTGTGTGAATTAAGCTTTTTTCACAAATTCAGATTTTAATTTCATTGCACCAAACCCATCAACTTTACAATCAAGATCATGACCATCACTTGAGTCAGGTAATAAACGAATGTTTTTCGCTTTGGTTCCCACTTTAATCACAGATGAAGAACCTTTAATTTTCAAATCTTTAATCAGGGTAACAGTATCGCCATCGGCAAGGACATTGCCATTTGAGTCTTTAATAATCGTTGCTGCTTCAGCGCTGCTTTCGCCCTCTTTCCACTCATAAGAGCATTCTGGACAAATCAGTAAATCGCCATCTTCATAAGCATATTCTGAATTACATTTTGGGCAATTTGGCAAAGACATAAAAAACCTCAAAAACTCTACTATAGCATTTTACGAGTCAATCTCTCGCTTAAACCCCTATTTATTTCATGGAATAAAAGTAGGCAAGATTAATTTTAATTCTCTTCTAAAACCTGTTTGAGTACAATCACATGGTTATAGTCTTTACTTTTTGCAGCGGTAATTAAAGTGACTTGTTCCTGTTTAGCCATCTCTCTAATTTGCTGCAGCATCTTCGCTTGCTCAACAAGTTCCGCTCTATAGCACTGTTGAAAGACCTCCCAATGTTCGGGATCGTGCGCGTACCATTTTCGAAGTTCAGTCGATGGCGTAATTTCCTTGGGCCATAGATCAATTTTAGCCTCTTCCTTTTTGATGCCTCTGGGCCAAAGTCGATCGACTAGAATCCGTTTGCCATCTGAGGGTAAAACTTCAGCATAGGCACGTTTGATTTGAATCTGCATCGCATTCATTGCATTCACTTCTATTGATCCGGTATTTCAGGAGTAACCAATAAAGTGAGCAGTTGCAATGATTCCTGCCATCCCAAATAACAGGCTTCTACTGGTATCACATCTGGTATCCCGGATTGGGTGATATAAACTTCGGTTCCTACAGAAACAGGGTTGAATTGAATAGTGACTTCAATTTGACCCGGTAAGTTCGGATCATCAAATTGGTCGGTATAACGTAACAATTGGTTAGGAATAATTTCATGATAAGTTCCAGCAAACGACTGGCTTGAACTGGTAGAAAAATTACTAAAGGACATTTTATAGGTGCCACCCACTTTCGCATCTAAATGATGAACTTTTGCGGTAAAACCATGCGGTGCCATCCATTTCACCAAGGCATCAGGATCAATAAAGGCTTTAAATACCCGTTCTGGTGGTGCGCTAAATACACGGTGAAGTTTGACAGTATTAGGCATTTCTTGTTCCTTGCTTTTTGTTGTTTTATTTCTTCAGTCTAAGGCTGTTGGTCTATAATTATGTATGGCTTTGGTATGGGTCTGATTATTTTTTTCATAAATGAGCATGTGAAATTCACAATTTTTTTATCATTAAAAAGATACGGATGAACGTGTTTAGCTGACCAACCCGCTTTAGCCTGTATAATTCCAAGCGATAACATTCGTCAGCTTGATAAACCTTGAGTAGGCTCTGCCTGTTGCAACTTTGCAATTTCTTCTAACTTTTGTGCCTGCGCCCTGTCATTACTTAACGTCTGAATTAAATCTTCTGCAAGCTGGTTCAATAAAACCAAATCATCTTCACTCATATGCCGAATCTGTTTATCCAAAATACATAAACTGCCTAATACCAAGCCTTGCTTATTGCGCAAAGGTACACCAGCATAAAACTTGATTTTATTTTTATTCAACTCGGGGTTGTGGCTAAAACGTGGATCTCGGTCTATATCCTCAATAATCAGTGCTTCATTTTGATGAACCAAATGGGTACAAATGGATTCTTCCCGAGGAATGCCCGCTTCTATCGGATTCTGATTTTCATCCGCCAGCGGGCTGGCTGGGGTATTCACCCATATTTCATCGACCAAGGAAATTTGCGCATACTTCACATTAAATGCCTGGCAGGCTTCTTCAATATATTGCTGATAGATTAATAAAGTTTCAGGTTGAAGTAATTGCAATTCGTGCAAAGCAGCCAAACGTTCTGGTTCATTTTCAGCAAGCAATTCACGTGCGGGGTTTTCACCTTGTTGTAGCATCAAGGCATCAATACTCAGCATCAATTCATTCACCGTGGATACTACAGCATCCGGTTGAAAACGGTTTTGAATCTCATCCCGTAGTTCATCGCTGACATTGCCCCATGTGGCAAAAATAATTTTTGTATTCGGCAGGCGTTTGCGGATGCGATGATTCAACAAGCGAATTTGTGCCAAAGGCTGCTGATGAAATATAGAAATGCATATCACCTGAACATCTTCTGATAATGACTCAAACACATCTATTTTTGATTGAATCAATACTTCACTATGACTTTGCGCTGCAATTTTTCTTAGGCTTAAACCATGTGCCAACATGGAAGATGTCAGCACATCAATTTCCCAACGTGCTCCCAGGCACACCACTTGTATTGGATCTCCTGTCTTTGGACTCGGATACTTGTGTTGAAAATCATGATTAAACAACTTCAAGCCTTGATGCATTCTTAAACGATGTTCCGCGCTTGCTTCAGTACTATGCCCTTGTGAAAATAAACGAATGGCTGGGATGGCGACATCATCATAAAAGCTATTTACCTTACGAACCACAACTTCCTCACTGGGCTTTTTCGGTAATTTTTGTTCAATATAATCCTCTGCAACTTCAAGGGCATCATCTACATCATCAGCAACCAAGCGCTGGTAAAACCGTTCCGGTGGCGTGAGTACAGGTTCACTACCAATCAGGATTTTAATAAATCCCAATGCCGGAATATAATTGGACAATACCAATAAACACGCCGTCAATGGGGTTGAGAGAATCAGTCCAGCAGGCCCCCATAGCGTGGTCCAGAATGTCGCCGCAAGAATAATCGCCAAAGTGGAAAGACCGGTACTTTCTCCATATAACCACGGTTCAATCACATTGTTACTAATCAATTCCAGTAACAGAATCAGCCCAATCGTCCAGAGCACCATATTCCAGCCTGGATCGACTGCAAATACCAAGGTAATGGGAAATAAGGCCGAGATCATTGGACCGACATAAGGTAGAAAGCGCATTCCTATCGCTACAATTCCCCACATCATGGCAGCAGGCACGCCAATCAGCCATAAGCCCAATGCCATGGGAAGACCATAAGTCACATTTACCAACAACTGCATCCGCAAATAGGTTCCAATCCGATCTGCGGCCTCATCCAGTGCATCTGTACCGACATTTAAATTACCACCCAGCAATTTCAACAAACGGTCATGCAAATCCTTGCGACTCAGTAAAATCAGCACTACAAACAGAAAAACAATCCCTATTGTCGCTAAGGGATGAAGAATTTTCGCACCCCACTGTATTGCAGTTTCAGTGGTGCTGGATTCCTGCCCCACCACCTCTACCTGTTGCACACCCTCTTTTTTCTCAGTTGGGGTAACCTGCTGTATCGAACTTTCAACCGTATCGATGGTCCTGATAGCACCGTCCCATACACTGGGTCCAGAAGTAAAACTTTTTAGCGAATCGAGTTTTTGTTTAATGGTGTCCTGATATTGCGGCAACTCCTGGCTTAAATTCCCCAGTTGATAACCGAGATAAGTTGCAGCCCCACCCAAGACACTTAAGGCAAATAGCACCACAAGTGCAATCGATGGCAGTTGCGGTAAGCCCCATTTTTTTAAGCGTGATACTAAAGGTTCAAGTAAAAATGCTAGTAGCACCGACAGCGCCAAAGGAATCAGAATATCTTTTCCAAAATACAGGGCTAAAATAATCAGTACAGCAATCACAAATCCCGCCATTACACGTAAAACATGCTTGGTCTGAGCTTCATCATTTACTGGAGGGGATGGAGATTCCGAATTTAGAGTTTTTTCCTTATTCACGTTAATATCCTTATTATTTTTACCCTTCTCTGTATATTTAAGATTTTATGTGCTGAAATTCTACAGAGTTACTGTAAGTAAAATCCTTATTAGCCTCATACCCTTTTCAGTTCAAGCCCATTATGTTTTATTTTTTGCCAAATATTAGGACATTAAAAAACCCTAACCGTTTGCACCGTCAGGGTTTTCTGGTATTTCATTCAACAGGACTTAGTATGACTTCAGCTCTACTAGAATCCAGACACTATTTTTAGATTATTATTCAATCATTTGAATTAACTTTGAAGTTCATCTTCCATGTCTTCATCGTCATAGACATATGCCATACAACCCCAGCCATCGTATTCACCGCCGTGTTGTTCAGCAATTTTAGTGAACCATTCTTCAATATCGACGATGTCTGAATAGTCAGGTTCCATATACACATAAATAGTGATAATCCACTCTAGTGTATCGGCCTCTTCATCTTCAAACAGGCTGATTTTTTGTTCTTCTTTCAGCAAATAAAGCGCACATTTTTCAGCTTGCTCTTGTGTTTGAAAAGCAATCGAAAATTCAATTTCATGCGCTTCCGTCAGATCATCACCATCTTCAGCCATTTGCCAAAGTACGTTACCATTTTCGTCATCTGGGAATTGTTCAAAATCGCGTGTCATGGAGAGTTTCCTTATCATAATCATTTAAATCTATATCATTGTACGCAGATTAGCTCAAGTTTGTTTCAGTTTGGCGATTTAAAAGATCCATTCTCTTGCTCATTCATTAAAGTATATTTTTATTTTATCCACTCAAAACTATACCCTTCATTAGCCTTCCATCATGTGCACTTGCATTTGAGTTTGCTGTTCTTGTTGGTTTTCTTTGAACTCCAAAACCAATGCTGCAAACTTCAATTCTTCTAAACGCAAGCTTAAAAATGACTCATGAATCCGTGCATAACTAAATGCCGCACCATAATGATTGATCAGAATAAAATCATCTTGAAGCGATTGAATAAGCTCACCCAAATTGTCATGCCGTAAGCGTGATAAATATAAGTCAGCTTTACTGTTAAAAACATGGGTCACCAAAGCAATAGCTGAAAGACGGCGCTTTTCTTCAACATAATCACAATCACCAACACTATGATGATCAATGGCATTTTTTATTTTACGACGAACTTCTTCTAAATGAAGTGCTGAATCTATATGGTCATATCAGTCGATCAATTCATCCAAGAGTGTATGAGCAGGAAATAAATACTCAGTGCCATAACCATTAATTTTATGTTCTAGTGCTCGCGAAATGGCGGTTAAATTTTGCTGTTGCATGGCCTGATTATAGAAACCATGTAATTGTTCTCGGGCTTCTATTTCCAGTTTCTGCTTGCTATTTTTTTCATAACTGTCCAGATAATGCCTCACTTTCTCAATATAAGCTTTCATACCCAATAGCAATGACTCTGCTTCAATTTTGGTCGCTTCCACAAAGTTCTCAACTTGGTTTTGTCGTTCGGCTACATACTGTTCAATGTTTAAAATATGTTGAAACTGGCTGAGTTTTTCAACCTTATTCCTTAAAATTCCCGCCTCTGCACGAAGCCTATTTAATTCATGATACAGCTCATCATTTTTTTGTTCATATGCAGCCAAATTTTTTCGTGCGTGATCCAGATTGGCTTGTAAAGACTCCAGATTAGCCCGTTTGTCTTTGACCAGTTTCATTGCACGATAAAGCAGTACTGCTAAAATAATTATTGTTATGACAGCTATGACTGATAGGTAAATCATTATTATTATTCCAAAAGCTCCACTTTCTACACTAGTCATTTTCCGGTCGATTTTCAATCGCCAAAACTAGGGATATTATTTCTATTTGTATCCCATAAACTTGATAAATAAATATAAAAAAAACTATATTTTTCAAATTATTAATTATTTAACAATATTTTAAATTTTCTTATTTTTTATCCCTAACTTCAGCTCGTATAGATGCTGCTCATTCCAACCGATGCACCCTAAATCAATATACACTTCGTATCATGCAGCGTTGTATTTTCATACCTAAATCAAAACGGCACCTTACCTTTAATTTCAACATTCGCCCCCGTGAATGGTTGCTTAAATGCCAAATAACTTGCATGTAAAGCCATACGTTTTAATGGACTTTGGTAGGGTTCTGGGTGATACAACTTATCACCAGTAATCGGATGTCCAATATATTGCATATGCACCCGGAGTTGATGCGAACGTCCAGTAATAGGTGTAAGCAATACACGGGTAATATCCTCAGCTTCAAAATAATTCAAAGCTTGATACAGGGTTTTGGCAGCTTTTCCCAACTCAAAATGCACTATTTGACGCGGACGATTTTCCCAATCGGTTATCAGTGGAACTTCGACACTTCCCTCATCTTCAAGCTTGCCTTGTACCAAAGCGATATAGTTTTTCTTTACCGTCCGCGCCTGGAACATTTTACTCACCGCCACTTCTGCATCACGGTGTTTGGCAAACATCAGAATACCCGAAGTTGCCATATCTAAACGATGGGTGATTTTGGCATGGGGATATTTTTCCAAAACACGCAAATAGGCACTGTCATGGTGTTCAGGCAAACGTCCCGGAACGGACAACAACCCTGCAGGTTTTTCTATTACCACCAGATCTTCATCTTCATAAATGATAGAAAGTGCTTCTTGTGGCGGCATATAAACAAAGTTGTCGTTGATAGGCATGAGGATACAGCGTTGGGGAGAATGGGCGAAAATAACAAGCTCAGATTAGAGTGTCAATTAATATAGGCGAACCTATCGCTTTAATCCGCAAGATAATAATCGACCGTTGAAACCACACGTACTTTTTTCAAATACGGCGTATTGCTGTCCCGATCTTCAATACTAAACAGCCCCTGATTGGCTGATTTAATTTTTCCTAAACTGCTTTTAGAATCTGCGGCGAATTTTTCTGCAACACTGCGTGCATTTTCGGTGGCTTGCTCAATCATGGCAGGTTTGATGTCATTGAGTTTGGTATATAAATATTCGGTTGTTTGCCCAGAATCATCTCCGCCAAAGGCAATACCTTTTTTACCCAAAGCCACCAGGCGACTTTGTGCAGCACGTACTGCATCTATTTTGTGGGTATACACAGTTATGGTTTGATTTGCGGTATAGCGTAGTGCGACATTTTCATTCCCCCCATATTGCTGGGCATATTTATCCGTAATACTTGGTGAAGCTGTGGTAATTTCCTCAGCAGTAAAACCTTCACTTTTTAAAAATGCCTGAATTTGCTGGGTGTTTATTTCCATGCTGTCGTACAACTGCGTCAGGTCTTGACTGGCAGAGCTAAAGCGAATCGGCCAAACCGCAACGTCGGCTTTCACTTCACGTTCAGACAAACCCTTGACCGAAACAATGCGTTCATATTGTTTAATTTTAAGTGCGCTACTGCCTAAAATCCATCCCGCAATAACCATCCCCAAGCAGATAAAAATGCCTAAAATAAGTGCCGGTTTGAGCTGATTCATCTGACTAAACTCCTTTTAGTTATGACTTTAATTTAGATTTTTCAGTTTTTATATGTAATGCAACATTATGAAAATATTGATTAAATTATTGTGATAGTAGTGCATTTTACTTTGTATTTAAGATTTTAAGATGGTTTTTAAATTTTAACTTTTATCCATAAAATATAAAGTAATTAGAGGCACTAAATTAAACAGTAAAATGCCAATTTTATAGACTGCCATCCCTCCATAATGAATTGCATCGAAGGTCGTATCTGACAGATTGAACCATTTCCCATGTACTTGTTTAATCCAGTCACGGGCAAAAATAATCGCCAAAAACCAGATCATTAATATGATGTAATTGATCAGTACGGAAGAAAGTAAAAAACGAAACCAAAAATCGAGATTCATATTGATTCTCTGCGTGGTAGCTTATGATTTCTAAAATAACAGATTTGATATACTGAAATGAGTTGCTGATTTGTATCTACATTTTTCGGTTTAAAATCTATTGTATGATTATGATTTTTAATTTATTTTTATATTTTTATTGTTTTTTATTCGGTAGAGAATTTTTTAGGGTGTTAGGGAAAACATATTGTTTAACTTCAACAATTATAGCTTTGTAAGCGATAACCTTATGCCTATAAACTCGTGATCTATAGCGTCCTAAGCCGAATCGAGACCTTTTGGGTAAGTACTACACTCACGTTATACGCAACTGGTAGCAATCTACTCTTTTCGATCCCTGTCACACCCTTGAGATATAATTTACCAAGTTAGGCTCGGGATTATTTCCCTAAGAAAAGCCAATTTAAATATTTTCTGGAAATTATTTTCTTAAAAATTAATATTTACGAAATATTTAATCATAAGGTTATAAATTATCGCTTTTTATTGCGATTTATTCATATTTTTAGATAATTTTTACTTTCTCAATTTGCATTTCCCCATTCTTCCTTTGGCAGAGTCATACGCTTTATTTTTGTATGTTTAGCAATTGGTACACATGAGAATCTTCATGTTCCCATATACATGCCAATGACCGTTAAGAATTAAAGAAAGTGTCTTGAACTGCACCAGCAATAAACCACCATGCGCTGATGGCGACCATACCACACATCATATTGGCCAGTATTTTATTGCTTTTGCTGAGCTGGGAATTGTAGATTTTTAAGTTAATGAGATAAGCCAGTCCACCCAATCCACCGCCAATTAAGCCGCCAAATAGCACCAAGATAAAAGGCCAACCTGCAATTAAATGCACATATTTTGGTGTTTTTTCAATTTCCATTATTTCGCTGGCTTGTTCCATTTTAATTCTCCCTGCTGCTTTGTTAAATGTATTTTCCCCTTTGCTACGAGCATTTACCCTTGAGTCGATGCTCGCCACTCGGGCGTATTTATCAAGCAATATTTAAGCCATGAAATTGAGTTCTGCTATTTCATATAAAGTTGATGAACATTTTGATTGATATAAGCATTTAAGCCGTCGCCATACTGTGCCAGTTGTTTCATGTTTTCAACATGTTGATAGCCTTCACTGGCATAACTATAAGTATAGATTTTTGATTTTTTCTTGAATTGAACCCGAATAAATTCATTGCCGAGTTCATAATTGGCAACACCAGAGTCATGATTGAGATCAAGATAATGTTGCAACTGAACAGTCCTAAACACTATAAATTTAGGATTTTAGATGGGGGTAATTTGATTAATTCTCAAACAAACATCAGCTATAAATGGCTATGCTTAAGTAACAAAAAAGCCCTATCGAGTAATAGGGCTTTTATCTAAAACAGGGATCTCTGTTTTATGAATGTCGCTTAGGCAATGTTATTTTTAAATTCAGTGCCAAGGCATTTGGTACACGGGGGTAAACGGTCTGTACCAATTTCTAAGTAAACGCGATGTCCGCATTGAACACAAAAATAGAAACCTATTCCGGGTTTTTCGCCAGCAGTAACCATCTTTGTTCTCCATGTGTTTTTAGAAATGGTGCATCCAGTATAACCCTCTTATGATGATTGTCTATTGTCCATTTCGACAGATGATGGTGGCAGATAGGCAAAGAAAATATATACACATCAGATAACTACTTTTTATAAATATTTGCATATAAAAACTGCATATAATGAAAAACAAAAAGACACGACGTTAATATTTCAGCAATTTCATACTTAGACGGTAAATTTTCTATTATGAGCATATTCATTCCGTAATCTTCTTAATCTGCTTAAATTTCCCATCATAGAATCTGGAATTTTTTCCTGTTGTTTAATACTCAAAAACATTAGCAATAAAATACTTAGTTGATGTCCATAAGTAGCATTATTAGTTAAAAATTCTTCAACTTTTTTTACCCTAGCAAACTCTTTTAAAAACTCATCCATTATTCGATATATTATGTTTTCAATCGCAACATTTGCAGGCATAAAAACAGATAAATAATTACCATGTATATATTCTTCAAAAGCCTCCAATAAATTCAATAAAGTATTATCAAAATCATTCGGTACGAACCAACTTACAAGAACACTCACTGTTGTTGTCATCAACTGTTCGCTTTTATCAAAAGGTCTTGGATAAAGTAAAACCTTATTTTTTTTAAATCTTAATGTTGATGTATTACCATGCATTTCTATTGGAAATAAATTACCACCTTGAAGCGTATAATTAATAAATAGAATTCGTGCATTTGATGGAATTCCATAATTTTCGAAATCTAATTTTTTAGGGGTATTAGGCTCTATGACAAAATTAAAAATACTATTTTTACATCCAACATAAATCTAATGCGGCATTCTCCATAAAATTATCAAAGATCCCTTTCTTCACTACATCAAACCAATTAATATTTTTTTGACATGTCGGGCAGTCTGTAGGTTTATGTTGCATAAAATCTACAAAAATCGAAGATTCAAAATTTAGAAAATCGTTGCAATAAACACATGTAACAAATGGTGCAATAAAACCCTGCATTTAAAGGAAACTCAAAAAATCAAAAATGTACATTAAAGTATTTTATTGAATAACATCAATCACTTTAATTCTAATCCCTCCTTTTTAAAAGGAGGGATTTTCCCTTTGCTCCATATATGTCTCAAGGTCAAGGGATGTTTTCTAAACATTCCCTTCTAAAAAATCCTGTGCAAAACGCTGCAACACACCACCTGCTTCATATACATCTCCTTCTTCTTCCGTATCTAAAGACAGGTACAGCCATTTTTTAATTACAGTTTTGCTCAAAATTATGCGCTACTTGGAATCTAAATTTAAAGCAGAGTAAAGCTAAACTTAGTTCCTTCAATTACTTTGGAAATTACAAAATCAGGATTAATTTCCCTGAATTTATTTTCATTGATCAATTTTGCTAAATAATCATCTTCTACCGTAGGATGTAAACCTAAGCACCAAAGTGAACGCCCCGTAGTTGTACTTGAATCTCTAACTTTTTCATATTTTTCAATATCTTTAAGCATATAACGAATACAGTTCGAAGCATTTTCATGTTGCTTTATTTCTAATGGAATTGAGCTTTGTTTATATTTTTGACGAATTAGAAAATCAATTGAGCAGATATCTTTATCTTTAGACATTCTCTTATCTAATTCGTATCTTTTTTCTCTTTCGATCTCAGAAACATTAGGGTGGTTAAATAAAAATAACGCAAACTCAACTTGCAGCCATATTTCCCATCCCTTTATCTGATTGTCTAAAAATTGATTAAGTTTATAAACTATATCTTCTTGTTTAAAAAACTCTTGAGCCAACGTTGTTAAAAATTCTAAATCTTCTTTAAGCATTTTCATTTTAATCTATCTATAAAAAACCCCACTTCACAGTAGGGTTTTTTTCAAACAATATCAATAACTTTTAGAACAAAGTTTAAGCCACTTGCCCTTCTAAAAAGTCCTGTGCAAAGCGTTGTAATACACCACCCGCTTCATATACAGAAACTTCTTCTTCGGTATCTAAACGGCAAGTTACAGGCACTTCAACAATCTGTTCCTTACCATCATCTGTAGCACGTTCAATCACTAAAGTTAAAGTCGAACGTGGCGCAATATTACCAATCACGCTATATAGCTCTGTACCATCTAACTTTAATGTTTTGCGGTCTGTACCCGGTTTAAACTCAAGCGGCAACACGCCCATACCGACCAGGTTGGTACGGTGAATACGCTCAAAGCCTTCAGCAACAATCGCTTCCACACCAGCTAAACGCACACCTTTCGCAGCCCAGTCACGGCTAGAACCCTGACCATAATCCTTACCTGCAATAACAATCAAAGGCTGTTTACGGTTCATGTAAGTTTCAATCGCTTCCCACATACGCATCACTTCGCCTTCAGGCTCTACACGCGCTTTCGAACCTTGCTTCACCGTACCATCTGAACGACGCACCATTTCATTAAACAGTTTCGGGTTTGCCAAGGTCGCACGCTGTGCAGTTAAGTGGTCACCACGATGAGTTGCGTAAGAGTTAAAGTCTTCCTCAGGCACACCCATTTTCGCCAAATATTCACCTGAAGCGCTGTCCAACACAATCGCATTCGATGGAGATAAATGGTCGGTGGTGATGTTGTCACCTAAAATCGCAAGCGGGCGCATATTGCTTAAAGTACGCGGTGCAGCCAATGCCCCTTCCCAATATGGCGGACGGCGAATATAAGTACTTTGCGGACGCCAGTCATACAGTGGGCTTACCGATTTTTCTCGCTCACCCAAATCAAACATTGGAATGTAAACTTTACGGAACTGTTCAGGCTTCACTGATTTTTGAACCAATGCATCAATTTCAGCATCCGATGGCCAGATGTCTTTTAAGTAAATTGGATTACCATCTTTATCATTGCCAAGTGAATCTTTTTCGATGTCAAAACGAATTGTACCGGCAATCGCATAAGCAACCACTAACGGCGGAGATGCCAAGAATGCCTGTTTTGCATAAGGATGGATACGACCATCGAAGTTACGGTTACCTGAAAGTACCGCAGTTGCGTACAAATCACGGTCAATAATTTCTTGCTGAATTTTTGGATCAAGCGCGCCAGACATCCCGTTACAGGTAGTGCAGGCATACGCCACAATACCAAAGCCGAGTTTTTCTAAATCGTGCAATACACCTGCTTCTTCAAGGTAAAGTGCTGCTGTTTTAGAACCCGGTGCAAAAGATGATTTCACCCAAGGCTTACGGGTTAAACCTAGCTCATTGGCTTTACGAGCCAACAAACCTGCTGCAACAGTATTACGCGGATTTGAAGTATTGGTACATGAAGTAATGGCCGCGATAATCACCGCGCCATCCGGCATTAAACCATCGGTACGGTGTTCAACCACACCGGCAATGCCTTTTTCTTTCAGGTCAGCAGTCGATACACGCGCATGCGGATTTGATGGACCTGCAATATTACGGGTCACGGTCGACAAGTCGAAACGTAACACACGTGGATATTCTGCTTGTTTCATGTCCGATGCCCAAAGACCAATTTCTTTGGCATAAGTTTCAACCAGTTTCACCTGATCTGCTTCACGACCGGTTAAGGTGAGATAATCAATGGTGTTCTGGTCAATGTAGAACATCGCAGCCGTTGCGCCATATTCAGGGGTCATGTTGGAAATCGTTGCACGATCACCTACCGACATGCTGTCCGCACCTTCACCAAAGAATTCAAGATACGCACCCACCACACGTTCTTTACGCAAGAATTCAGTTAAAGCCAATACGATATCAGTTGCAGTAATGCCTGCCTGACGCTGACCAACCAGTTCCACACCAATAATGTCCGGCAGACGCATCCACGATGCACGACCCAACATGACATTTTCAGCTTCCAGGCCACCCACACCAATTGAAATCACGCCCAATGCATCGGTATGTGGTGTATGCGAGTCTGTACCCACACAGGTATCCGGGAAGGCAATGCCATCACGGTTCTGAATTACCGGTGACATTTTCTCCAGATTGATCTGGTGCATGATGCCGTTACCGGCTGGAATCACATCAACATTTTCAAACGCCGTCTTGGTCCATTCAATAAAATGGAAACGGTCTTCATTACGGCGGTCTTCAATAGCACGGTTTTTCTCAAACGCATCAGGATCGGAACCGCC
>NZ_JABERK010000074.1:0-64200 GCF_013004315.1 Acinetobacter sp. ANC 5378 | reverse complement strand
TCCAAGTAAATCTGTTTGAGAGAAAAACCTTAAAAGCTTTATTCATGCCCGATAAAATACCGATAAAACAAAAGGAAGCTCAATTGAGCCTCCTTTTATGAAAAATTGTGGGACAGCAGTGGGGCTTATGCCCTTTTTTTATTTCTTTAATCAACCATACTTACGAGCAAAATCCTCATCCGATGTACACAAATAAATAATGAACTCGATGAAAGCGACCAAAGCAGGAATAAAGGTCCAGCAGAAAATCAGATAAACAATTCCCCAGCCGATTTGCCCCAAATAAAATTTATGAATACCGAAGCCGCCGAGGAAAAAAGCCAAGATTGCTGCAATAATCCTGTTTTTATCGCCCACTTGAGTTGGAAATACTAAAGCTGAACTGAGGATATAAATATCATTGGCCTGACCTGTTCCATCGACGGTAAAATCAACTTTCTGCCCCCGTGCAGGTGGAACTTGCCCACGCCAACTCGCTCCAGAAAACTGATAACGGTTTTGATCATCACCACTGATCACTCCCGAATTGCTCTGAATGGAAAAATCCAATATCTGCCCTTTCATAAATACCCTTAGTTTTATTTATATTCGCTTTTAAATTATAGGTTTAATTATTTAATTTTAAAACAAATATCAACAATCCAATGGATTCGAACAAGACTCAATATGCCAGTACTTATAAACGCTCCTGAACTATTTTATAAGATAGTCCAACTAAACAACTTCATTATAAAAGCACTTCAAACAAAAACCCGGACTTTTCAATCCGGGTTTTTAATGAATAATTTAATCTGAGGCGCTATATATTTATCGCAACTCGATTTGATTGATTTTTTCCAAACCCTGTACAGCAGCAGAAAAATCCAGTTGACGCGCGGATTCTTTTTCAATTAAAGCAAATTGCTCCTGAATCAAATGCATACTTGGAAGATTCAACGATTCCTCCTGAATCAAATCGACTGCAATACCAATATCTTTTTGCAATAGATCTAGCGCAAAGGTTTTATCAAAACTTCGACTGAGTACCCGCTGCGCCATAATATTTTCAGACATGCTGCTTTTACCACTAGAATGATTAATACAGCTCAAAGCCGCCGATAAATCCACACCCTTAGATTTCAATACCGTTAGACCTTCTGCCAAAGCTCACAAATGGGTGGCCATCAAGGTATTATTAATCGCTTTCACCGCAAAGCCAGAACCACTTTCGCCGACATATTCAATGAGACCTGAAAATGCAGCAATGATCGGTTTGGCTTTATCAAAAGCATCTGCATCGCCACCAATCATTACGGTTAAAGTACCTTTTTCAGCGCCGATGGTTTGACCTGAAACCGGTGCATCCAGATATTCAACCCCTATTTTTTTTAAGGCTTGATTTAACTGTTGTGCGGATTGTGGAACACCACTGGTGCAATCAATCCAGATACTGCCTGACTTGGGTGGATGTGTTGCAATCAATTGCTCTACATCCGCACTGGTCGGTAAACATGAAAATATATAATCTGCTTGTACGGCCTTTTCTATATCATCGACAGATTGCGTTTTAAAGCTAATCGAATGATGATCTGCTTTAGACTGAGTTCTGTTCCAGACCCAAACTTCATGTCCAAGTTTAGGAAGATGGGAGGCCATATGCCATCCCATTGTCCCGAGTCCAATAAATGCAATTGTCTGACTCAAAATGAACTCCTATGGATTAGCTACAGGGGTAGCCGAGGTTTCTGTATTTTCACTGCTGGAACTGGTTTTTTCTTCACCACGATTCAAAAATAGGTTCAGCACAATCGCCGCTAGAGTTGCGGTTCCAATACCGCCTAAATCGAAGATCCCAATTTTTAAACTGAAGTTACCTGCACCCATAATCAGGCTGACAGCAGCAATAATTAAAGTGCTGTTTTTAGTGAAATCGACTTTGTTATCAATCCAGATTTTTGCACCGGCTACAGTGATTAAACCAAACACCATGATCGATGCACCGCCCAATAAAGCCACTGGAATGGTACTGATCACGGCACCAAATTTTGGTGAAAGACCGAGTAAAATCGCAAATACTCCGGCAATTACAAACACCGTAGTTGAATAGACTTTAGTGACTGCCATTACGCCAATATTTTCAGCATAAGTGGTCATCCCTGTACCACCGACCGATGCAGACATTGAAGTACATATCCCATCTGCAAAGAATGCACGCCCCATATATGGATCAAGATTTTTGCCAGTCATGCCCGAAACTGCCTTAAAGTGACCCAAGTTTTCTGCCACCAAAATCAGCGCAACCGGTGCAATCAATAAAATGGCATTAGCATTAAAAACAGGGCTATGCAAAGTCGGTAAACCAATCCAGGCTGCTTCAGAAATGACGCTAAAATTAATGGGTGTACCCAAACCCATGACATTGGTCATCAGGAAATAAAAAAAATAGGCAGCAACAATACCGAGTAAAAGCAATAAACGGCGCACCATTCCACGGGTAAACACGGCCACTACGCTAATACAGATAATGGTAACGACCGCCATCCACGTATCGAATGAACTTGCAGACACACTTTTAATGGTCACGGGTGCAAGATTCAACCCGATAATCATCACAATGGCACCCGTAACAATCGGTGGCATCAGCTTTTCAATCCAGCTGGTACCGGTTTTCATGACAATCAAACCAATACCCGCATAAATCAGACCACAAACAATGGTTCCGCCTAGCGCCAAGGCAATATTGGGGTTAGACCCTGCACCGGCATAACCGGTTGCTGCAGCAACTGCACCAATAAAAGCAAAGCTCGATCCCAGATAACTCGGCATGCGGCCGCCGGTAATCAGGAAAAATAAAATGGTCCCAATCCCGGTAATTAAAATGGTTAAGTTCGGATCGAAACCCATCAACAAAGGTGCAAGCACCGTCGCCCCAAACATGGCAAAAGCATGTTGCAAGCCTAAAACTATACTTTTCCCCGCAGGTAAATATTCATCCATTTGGACTGGTGTTGTATCTAAATTGCCTTGGTAAGGCTTAAATTTCGGAAACCACGATTCTTTTTTTTGCATGGGTTTCCCCTCCCCCTAAATTAGGAATATTGGATTAGTTCATGGGTTTCGGCTCACAATAAGCACGGTTGAAATACATCAATGCATTCTTAGCTTCATTTTGTCTCATGGCTTTGACCTGACAAATCAGTATATCGTGACTGCCGACCGACATGATTTGCACTATTTCACAATCAAACGACACCAATGCATCATCTAAAACGGGTGCTTGTGTGATCAGTGTTGACCATTTTCCACGCAAGAATCGTTCCGACATTGGCGTTTTCCCACCAAAAACATTTGATAATTCAGTGTGATGTGCAGCAAGAGTATTTACACATAGTACCTGGTTACATTTAAAGGTTTCAAATACCGATGCCGAACGGTTTAAACACACCAGCAAGGTTGGCGGTGAATCGGTAACACTACATACAGCGGAAGCGGTAAAACCTGCCTGACCCGCTGCACCATCTGTGGTAATCACATTGACGGCTGCACCTAAATTGGACATCCCTTGTCTAAAAGTAGACGGGGCAATTTCTGTATGTGCTTCATTAGCAGTCATTTGGAAATTTTGTGCATGCTGTAGTAAATCTTTTGCAGATTGAACTGTCATGATTTTGCTGTTCATCACCACCTCCATCACTGAAATTCGACTCTTGATCGTTCAAACTGAATTTCAGTTTTGTCCTTTATTGATATATGGTTAGATCTGTTTTTCTTGAAAATTTTCTTCATTTAAACATGGGCAATAGATGCAATTTCAACTAAAGCATCCGGTTTCACCAAGCCGGTTTGTACGCAATAGCGTGCCGGTTTATCGCCCGGGAAATACTCGGCATAGACAGTATTGATCGCAGCATAATCGGCCCAGTCTTTGACAAAGACATGATTAAAGGTCACGTCATCCATGCTGCCGCCTGCTGTTTCAATCACTTTTTTAATGGTTTCCAGAATGTGACGGGTTTGCGCAGCCGCATCCCCGACATGCACGACATTGTTATTTTCGTCAAAAGCCAAAGTACCTGAAACGTACACAATATTGTCCGCTTTGGTTGCAGGTACGTACGGTGCCAATGGTTTTCCTGTTCCTGCGGGTAAAATAATTTCTTTAGGCATGTGTTTTCCCCTATAAAGGCTTAAGCTGATTTTTCTAAGATGTGTGATTTGGAGTGAAATGTTTCGATAAAGTTCTGCGTATCAGATACCCAGCCAAAGAAGGTTTTAATGTTGTACAGACTGGCTGCATGTGCCTCCACCGGTCCTGCCTGATAACAGGCGTCATCCAGTGCTACGCCAAAATATTCCAGGAAAAATCCATCTCTTAAGGTCGACTCGACACAGACATTGGTGGCTATACCAACAAACACCAGATTCCGAATACCTTTGCTACGTAGCATGCTATCTAAAGCCGTATTAAAGAAACCGCTATAACGTGGTTTTTCAATCACGATGTCTTGCACTAAAGGTTTGAGTTCGTCAATCAGTTCAAAGTCCCAGCCGCCTTTAGCGAGTAATTTGCCTTGCAGTTCAGGATGCTTACGCATGGTTTTTAAGGCATTGGATTTATGGAAATTGGGAGAATTAACTCCCCCTGCTTCTACATACTGATCATCCCAGCCATTTTTAAAATAGATCACCTGAATGTTTGATGCATGCGCGGCATCGACTGCTTTTTTGATGTTCTCCACCACCGGTTTAGTTTTTGAAACATCAAAACCCGCCAAGTCTAAATAACCACCTTTAGAGGTATAGGCATTCTGCATGTCGATTACAATCAGTGCAGTTTGCTCGGGCGCAAGCTGAATTGCTTCAGGTTCTGCCTTT
Source organism: Acinetobacter sp. ANC 5378 (assembly GCF_013004315.1). NCBI lineage: Bacteria > Pseudomonadati > Pseudomonadota > Gammaproteobacteria > Moraxellales > Moraxellaceae > Acinetobacter > Acinetobacter sp. ANC 5378. Next base: position 59,346 of record NZ_JABERK010000074.1, on the reverse strand, counting down.
AGAACTTTTCCAGTACCTGCTGTCTGGGTAAAACCTGCACAAACTACATTCTCCAAGGATTCATTTGTATTCATGCTGATTTCTCCAAAGTTGAGATTTGAGTTGCATCAGCTTCAATGACAATATGCTCACGACATTTCATTAACGGTTGAATTTTTTGACCGAAATCCTCTACACCCTGAATAAAATCATCGAAAGTTAAAAGAATGCCTTCAGTTCCGTCGATTTCACCAATTTCATCCAGCATTTTTGCAACATTTTCAAAAGAACCGACAATGGTCCCCATGTTGATATTGACTGGAGATACACTGGATGCCATTTGACGAATGTTGGTATCGGCACCAGATTTGGTATCTTTACTACCCTGGTTCATCAACCAGTTAATCGCTTCAACATCTGCCCCATCGTTATAGCTTTGCCATTTTGCAAAAGCTTCTTCATCAGTTTCTGCAGCAATCACCATAAACAGCACATAGGTTTGAACATCGCGTCCGGTTTTATCGGTATGTGCCTTTAAGCGATCATTGATGTCTGCATAAGCCTTCGGAGTATTTAAGCCTTTACCAAAAACAAAGTTGTAATCTGCATATTTGGCCGAGAACTCCAGCCCTGTATCGGATTGTCCTGCGCAGATGATTTTCATGTCTGCTTGTGGTAACGGACTGACCCGACAATCATCCATTTGGAAATGCTCACCTTTAAAGTCCGATTTTCCGGTTGCCCAAAGCTCACGTAAAATTTCGACATATTCAGACAAATAGTCATAACGTTTCGCGAAGTATTCATCGCCCGGCCACATACCCATCTGCTTATATTCAGGAGCTTGCCAGCCAGTCACCACATTCAGACCGAAACGTCCATTTGAAATGGAGTCAATGGTGGATGCCATACGGGCCACAATCGCAGGCGGCATCACCAAAGTTGCCGCAGTGGCATAAATTTTAATTTTACTGGTGACCGCAGCAAGACCTGCCATTAAAGTAAATGTTTCAAGGTTATGATCCCAAAATTCAGTTTTTCCACCAAAACCACGCAACTTGATCATCGAAAGTGCAAAGTCAAATCCATAATATTCTGCACGCTGTACAATTTGCTTGTTCATTTCAAAACTTGGTTTATATTGCGGTGCATTTTCAGACAGCAACCAGCCATTATTTCCGATTGGACAAAAGACGCCTATTTTCATTTTCAATCCCTCTTTTTACCATTTGGTTATAAGTTCGCTTCAATCAATCAACTTGAATTTTTATAAGAAATATTTAGCATATTCTATGCCAATTTTTTTAATCATTATTTATCAAATATTTATAATTTATTTATTTTATCAAATAGTAAAATTAAATTTTAAAGCAGTGCACCGTTATAGTTGTTTTGGCTCCAAAAAAATGCATTATTTGATAAAAAATCACACACTCATTTTTTAGCAATACTGGACTTTTTTAGGTAAAAATCAATAAAAAAACCGTGATCTTAAAATCACGGTTTAGTAAAAAATTTACCGGTTATTGCTATAAATAGGCCTGCTTAATTCGACAGTGAAGCTACTTTTAAAAAATGCTTTTGAAAAAATTGCAGCATGGTTTTATTGAGCACTTCAGGCTCTGTGACTGTGGAAGCATGTGCACCTGAAGCCAAAATGCTCAGTTGTCCATGACCAAGTCGCTGCTTTAAATTACTCGACTTGTGTACAGGAACCAAAAAATCATCCTGATTGGCAATGAAATGTAGCTGGCTGTACTCTAATGCCTGCCTATGCTGATCATTGATTTTAAATTGCTGTGCTGCCTGAATTCGCTTGAGTACATTTTCTGAAGGTGGAAAATCCTCGAGTTGAATATTTTCTAAAGTTGTTAAATGTTGATGATGTGTTGAAATCCATGCCGGTGGATATAGAAATAGTCCCTGTGCTCGGACATACGCTTCGGCACCTGCTGACTTTAATAAATGAAGCCGAGCTTCAAAGCATTTTTGGGTATGCGGATCGATTTCATCCCAGGAATTGATAGAGGTTAAACTCAATAAGCGCATTTCCGATGACATTACTACCGCTAATTCAGCTCCAATAAATCCGCCAATTGCATGTCCCATAAAATGAAAGCACTGAATTTTTTCCCGTTTTAGAATGTCCAGCAACTGTGCTGCCATATCGGTAATTGTATACTGATCTGGCAAAATGGAGGAATCGGCATGACAGCCTTCCTGATCATACGTTAAAACATGAAAATATTGAGTGAATGCTTCAATTTGAGGTTTCCAGAAACTGGCATGTCCGCCCAGACCGGATGACAAAATTATAAAATCTGCTGCTGAATTTTCTTTACAAGGATGAATTTGATAGCTCATTTTTTACCGTTCATTCAAATATTTTGAATAACAACCAGCAAAATTTGTGCCTGAAAATTTTCATAAATTTAGTCTAAGTAGCGATATAACCCATCAAATTCATATTGCCCTTAAATATAGAGATTGAAATATCATAGAAAACCGTAAAGAGTAGCTATTTAAACAATCAATAACAGCATTTACCTTCCTATTCAAATCTATAACAAAATAGATAAATCCTTATAAACTCAAAAACTTAAAATAGATAGAGTGTTAAAAGAAAACAGGATGCTAAAAAAGCATTAAAAAATTCAAATATTATTAATAACCGGAGGCAAATTCATAACTCTCCTTGGTAATACCTGTCCCACCATGGAACAGCCATGGCGATAAAAATAGCATTCATGCCCTATCTATACTTTTCTTGAAAGGTGATGATTCATGGACATAGCAACTGAATATCCACTATTTCAATGTCGTTATCTGCCCCGCTATTTAATCGGGCTGATCTTTATTCCTGCCATATTTATTGTTTTAGCGCAGCACTCACTCAGTACCTTCTCTCGAGTTCAAGATTTCAGTAGCCTGAGTCAGTATTTATTGCATCAATCTATGTCGGGCTGGTTAATGGTCATGTTCATCGTGATGCTGGCATTTATGGCTTTAAACATTAGATTTGTAGTCACCAGTCAAACCATTTCTATACAGAGTTTTGGAATAAAGCTCAGGAATCTGGTGCAGCGCGATAGGCTGTTAAAGACCCAGCTGTACTGCTCTCATCTCTTAAAATATCGTACCATTAAGCTACCCAAAACACAAATCTTAAGCCAGGAGCAAAAATGGAAAACGAGTAGTATCGGCTTTATTTTAAAACCGGAGTTTCGCAAACAATATAAAATGGCACATATTGATCTGAATATGTTTAATAAAGATAACCGCAGACAGCTGATTAAGGCTTTGGTGCAACACTATTATTTAGACCCTAAAAATTTTTTAGATAGAAAACAACTTGCCAGACTTAAACTACAACACAAACTTCGATAAAAAAGGCGCTCAAAGCGCCTTTTCCATATAGTCCAACTTAAGCGGGAATTCGTAACACTTGACCAGGAAAAATATCATCTGCATCTTTTAACAATGGGCGGTTAGCCTCAAATATTTTGTTATATTGATTGGCATCGCCATAATATTCTTTTGAAATTTTAGACAGACTATCGCCAGATTTAACCGTATAGAATTTACTTTCTGGTGCGGGAGTTGCCACTGTCATCTGATCATCCACTTTCGCGACATGATCGACATTGCCTACGGCCAAAACAATTTTTTCACGGTCTGCCTGACTTTGTACTTGCCCTTTAATGGTCGCCAGATCGCTGTTTCCGTTATAACTTACAGATAGTCCTGTTACAGGCAAGCCTAATGCTTTTATATGTCCCAGAAGCTTGTTTGCGATTTCTTGTGCAGAAAGTTCTGCTGGAGTGGTTGATGTGGCCGGAGCTGGCTGTGGTTCTGCTGGTGCTGTATTTTTTTTACCAATACCTTTTACAAAATCAAAAAGACCCATTTTATTTCTCCATATTGTTATTCAGGCTATTTAAAAAATAGTGCCCTATTTTTATACCTAAAATTTATATAAAAGAAAGGTTGTCTTTGGTGAACCTAACGTAACGATCTGTAATGAAAGTTGTTTAAAACAGTTTTGATTTTTCATTAAAAAAGCCACCTAAAAGGTGGCTTTCATTTTCAGCAAAGCTGAAACAACAATTAACCTAGTTTCTTAGAAACATAGTCAATAGCTGATTGAACAGTTGTGATTTCGTTAGAATCTTCATCAGGGATAGTGATGTCAAAATCATTTTCGAAAGACATAACAAGCTCAACTAAGTCTAAAGAGTCAGCACCTAAGTCATCCATAAAAGATGCTTCGTTTTTAATCTCTTCAGCTTTAAGACCAAGTTGTTCTGCAACCGCTTGTTTGATACGTAGTTCGATATCGCTCACAGGAATTCTCCTCATTGCTTGTGGCGTTTTTAATGCCGTTAGTTTAATTGAATATCTAATTTTTTGAAAGTTTATACATCAGCTAATTAGCTCATGTACAGACCACCATTTACATGTAAAACAGTACCAGTAATGTAACTCGCTTTCTCGCTAGCCAGAAAGCTCACTGCATTTGCGATATCTTGTGGATCCCCTAAACGGTTCAATGCCACTTGTTCACTCATTTTCTTGCGAATTTCTTCACTTAACTGTTCTGTCATTTCTGTTGCAATAAAACCTGGTGCAACAGCATTCACAGTGATTTGGCGACTACCCATTTCTTTTGCAAGGCTACGACCAAACGCTTCTATACCTGCTTTAGCGGCAGAATAGTTGGCTTGTCCCGGATTTGCAAAGTGAGCAACGACAGAACTGATGTTAATAATGCGTCCAAAACGTGCTTTGGTCATGCCTTTTAAAACACGCTTAGATAGACGGTATACGGCTTTCAGATGAATATTCAGGATATCGTCCCAATCATCTTCAGACATACGTAGTAACAAATTATCTTTGGTAATTCCAGCATTGTTCACAAGTGCAAGAACAGGACCATATTTTTGTTCAATCTCTGTAACTAAAGCATCAATGGCAGTCGCATCACGTACATCAAGTACTAGACCTGCGCCATTTTCAGCAAAGTTTGCAGATAATTTTTCTGCGCCTGCTTCGGAAGTTGCCGTACCAACGACAAAATAACCGTCTTGAATGAGTTGCTGAGCGATGGCTGCTCCAATCCCTCTGCTCGCACCTGTTACCAAGGCGACTTTACGTTCTTGTGTCATGCAATTTTCCCTTCAGCCACTAAAATGGCATTTAATGCTTCCTCAAGACGACTGTTACTGTCCAGTGGGAATGCTTTTTCGATTTTTGGTAAACGCTTAGCAAGATTGGCAAGGACATTACCCGGACCACACTCAACCACATACTCCACCCCTTGATCTTGCAGGTATTGCATGGTTTTGGTCCATTGCACAGATTGATACAATTGTGCAGTCAATGCCTGACGAACTCCTGCCACATCAGTTGCGATTTCCGCGTTGACATTTTGTATTACAGGAAGACCTGGTAGCTCAATGGCAGTTTGTTCCAAAGCTGCTGCAAACTTTTCCGCAGCTGGTTTCATCAGTGAACAATGCGATGGAACAGAGACCGGCAATGCAATCGCTTTACCTGATTGTTCTTTTGCTGCAGCCATTACAGCTTCTACAGCTTCTTTATCACCGGCAATAACCACTTGACCTTGTGCATTATAATTTGCGGCTTCTACTGAACCGTTCGCTTGTGCATTGACTTGCTCACAAAGCTCAATCACTTTGGCATCATCAAGACCTAAAATAGCCGCCATTGCACCCTGTCCTTGAGGAACAGCATCTTGCATGAGCTTGCCACGCAAATTCACAAGTTTCACTGCATCGCCAAGGCTCATCGCCCCTGCAGCAACCAATGCGCTGTATTCACCTAATGAGTGACCGGCGAGATATTTTGGTGCAACACCGCCCAATTCCAACCACACACGCCATAACGCGATACTTGCAGTCAGTAATACAGGCTGTGTAAATTCTGTTTGGTTTAACCCTTCACCACTTTGAGCAATGTGCCATAAATCAAAACCAATCGCTTCTGAAGCTTCAGCAAAAGTTTCTTGCACACCACTAAACTGTTCTGCAAGTTCAGCCAACATGCCAACTTTTTGTGAACCTTGACCAGGAAAAACAAATGCAGTTTTTGTCGCTTGAGCTGCTTGATCGAGTCGTTTAGCAGACATATAAAAATCCTTTCATGAGTCTAAGCTCGTTTACGAAGCGAAATTTAACACTTAATTTTTATTTTGGTAATTGCCAAATACAACAAAAATCGGCAACAAAAAAAGGGAGCTTTCGCTCCCATTTTTTCTACTAAGCTTGACGCTTAATACATCACCAATTATTCAGCAGCTGCTTTAGCGAATAATTGACGACCACGGTAGATACCATCTTTAGTCACGTGGTGACGACGGTGAACCTCACCAGATGTTTGGTCTACAGTTAATGCATTCTCGGTTAAAGCGTCATGTGAACGGCGCATGTCACGGCGAGAGCGACTTTTACGGTTTTGCTGAACGGCCATGATGGCTCCTTACAAAGATCGAAAAAATGGATCAGAACAAATTCAGTTGTCTTATACTTTACAGTATAACACAAAAATTAGTTAAGTTTACCCTTCAAACTTGCCAAAACATCAAACGGATTATCCCGTTTTTCTTCGACAATGTCTTCATCGGCGGGTTGATGCTTATGCACACAAACATCATGCTTGGGAGACAACGGCATCAACAATAACAATTCATCTTCTATCAGCGCGAGTAAATCAGCCGACGCAGGTGCATCAAAGCTACCTTTAGTCGTTGCTTCACTTTCACCTAAGACGATGAAATCAGCATCCTCATCCAAGCGCTCTATCAGTGATTCATCATCCACAAGCGCTAAATGAAAGTCTGAAACGAGAGGAATTTCAACGGTATTCAGACAACGTTGACATTCCATTGGAACTTTCGTTTCAACATGACCATCTAACCATACGATACGATGATACGCATCCATTGATAGCTTACAGTCTATGTTAATCAATTGATTATCAATTGATCCAACAGCTTCACGGGAAATGCGAACAAAGCGAGACAATGGCAGGGTACCTGACCATGTAAAGCCCTGTTCAGCCCATTTAAACGGCTCAATCTGTGCCGGAAAGGTATTTGCTGACATAATTAAGGCGGCAATTCTACAAATTCATCGGTACTCTGTCAAAGATTAAGATACAATTTTGTACTTATTTAGACAGATCATTTGGGTAATACAAGTCATGCATCAGTTGCAGCCGCAACCTGAAGTCACCACTTCATTACGGTTAACCACTCATTCAACCTCAAATTCTGCTGTGTATGTAGACCATGTGCAACTCTCACCTTGGGCTAATTTGCAAACAGAAGTTCAACAAGTAGATTGGCTTATACTACACTTTAATCACTGGTTTTCCCACCTAAATGTGACGCTTGTTCGTGGTGATTTTGAACCTGAATATTTTCCAGCGACTCAAGATAGCCCTGCCCGCATCCAGTTTGCGCATGGTTTCTTTAATAGCGCGTTGCATGAGATCAGCCACTGGAGCATTGCTGGCGACAAAAGACGCTTATTGGCAGATTTAGGTTACTGGTATGCACCGGATGGTCGAACTGCTGAGCAACAGGCATTATTTGAACAGGTTGAAATTAAACCGCAAGCCATTGAATGGTTATTCTCTAAAGCATTTGCTCGAAAATTCCGCGTATCTTTGGATAACTTAACGGGCGATGGCGGTGATGGTGCAACTTTTAAAGACAATGTTTATGCTCAAGTTCAGCAATATTTTAATGGCGAAGCCAAACTTCCTCGCGATGCAGCACACTTTATTCAGTGTATCTGTGCCTGCACGCGAAGTGGCAAAACATTACAAAGTGATGAGTTTCAACGTGAAATGTTAGACTGAATTACACAAACTCATCAAAGCCTGATTGCAAGACTTTGTAAACTCAACAGATAATATCTAAAAATAAATCGGGAGAGAATAAATATGCTTCATTTAAGAATACATCCTGATAATCCTCAACCGCGTTTGATCAGTCAGGCGGTAGAGCGTATTCGTGCCGGTGATGTGGTGGTCTACCCGACCGATGCTGCGTATGCAATTGGTTGCCAAATCGGAAATAAAAATGCCATGGAGCGTATTTCACAAATCCGTGGCCTAGGGCCCAAGCACCAATATGCGATTCTCTGTTCCGATTTATCTGATATTGCTACTTATGCCAAAGTAGATAATGCCATGTATCGGCTGCTTAAAAATAATACTCCCTCAGTGACCACCTTCATTTTACCTGCGACCAGCGAAGTGCCTAAACGCTTGATGCATCCTAAAAAGAAAACCATTGGACTGCGTATTCCGAGTAACCCGATTTGTCGAATGCTCCTAAAGGAATTGGGTGAACCCCTTTTAACCAGTACGCTGATTCTCCCCAATCATACAGAGCCTTTAGATGATCCTTATGATATTGAAATGGAGTTGGAAAAACGCATTGATGTGTTTATTGATGGAGGTCTAGGGATTTTAAACACCACCAGTATTGTGGATTTATCCGGTGAGCATCCGGAAGTGATTCGTCGTGGTGTTGGAGATGTAAGCGCTTTTGAATAAGCGCTTTTTTAAACTTCCATGAAAAAAAATAAATAAAGATATTGAGAAAGATGAAATGGACTTATTTCATGTATTACTCAATATCGATCAGTTCTCCGAAGATAAAACCATCTATGTCGAGCACCCTTGGACACTGGAATCTGAAGCCCAAGTCATCTATATAAAGGATAAGGCTACCTCCACTATTCACATTGAAAATAAAGTGTATGCGTATTTCCTCGATATTTATTTAGTCGATGAATTATGGGCTCAGTTTGAAAGCCAAAATTTATGTTTGCGCACGGTCTGTCAGCATATCGTAGAATTTGCGCTTGATCAGCGCACATAAAAAATTGCATAACTTTTAAATTTGGCTATTTAACATTTAATCTTTCCAGCAACCCTCATCATCTAGAAAAAGTAGATAAGTGCTGAACAATACTGTGCATTTAGAATCAATTTTAGCTGTTAACAGTTAACGCGATGATATCTTTTAATTTCTTTTTCTGCTTACCATCAATATCAAAATTATCTGCTTTTAGCCAAGCCAGATATGCCTTTTCTAATTCAGGCCATTCCTCATCTAAAATTGAAAACCATGCGGTATTGCGGTTTCGACCTTTAGCTATACGATGTTGACGAAAGGTTCCTTCATACTGAAATCCAAAACGTAAAGCTGCACGTTTTGAAGGTTGATTCAATTCATCACATTTCCATTCCACACGACGGAAACCTTGCTCAAAACACGCTTTCAATAATAAATAAATCACTTCAGTTGATGCTGTAGACTGCTTTATTTTATGAGAAAAATAAACATTTCCAATTTCTATGACATGATCCGCAGGACATTGATTAATTAAGCCCACCCACCCCACCATAATCTGGTTCACTTCAATTAAATAATGCGTTGTTCCCTTAAAACCAAAATGATTCTTTAAAGCACTTCGTAATTCATCTTCAGTTTCAAAACCGGAATAAGGTAAATAGGTCCAACAACTGCGATCTACTTCGGTTTTTACACAGTGCCAAATTTGCTTAAAATGCTCCTCACTCAGTGTGGTTACAGACAAATCATGTAATGTGACCCTGTTTCCATATAGATTTTCTGCCAAAAGATGCACGGCCAAGGGATTAGATACTGGCATTCCGATGATTTGACCATATTCATTTTCTTGTACTTTCTGATAATTTTTCATCGCTGATCACAACGTGTTTTCTTGATTTTATATTGCGCAAAAAATCTCCTTTTCGCCAGTAAAAAATATATATCTAACAATGACATCATGTACGTTGTTTTCAGTTAGATAAAAATTCCCTATTTATTTTAGGTTTTTTTGTCATTTGTTAGCTTTTGTAATTTATTTGGAGTCCATTTTCCTTTAGACTACGCAGATTAATTATGTGCTTTTTCTCATCACCCAGCACCTATACTGACCGCTGATCTGAAATAGCATCTTCATGCCTTTGAAAATTCGCGTGGCCTATAACTGTAATGAATCAACCGATCCATAATCCTATGGAGCAAGCTTCACCCATCCGCGTTATGGATGAGTGGCAAGAATCAATTCCAGAGGATTTGTATATTCCTCCTGCTGCATTTGAAATTCTTTTAGAGCATTTCGAAGGACCACTCGACTTCCTGATTTACCTGATTCAAAAAAGCGGTTTTGACTTATTACAACTTGATATTGCCCCGATTGCAGCCCAGTATTTATCGTATATGGATGCAATGAAGTCACTCAATATTGAATTAACAGCAGATTATATGGTGATGGCGGCTTTATTGGCCGATCTCAAATCACGTTTACTACTACCAAAAGCAAGTACATCCATTGTTATTGAAAAAGATCCAAAACAACAACTGATTGACCGTCTAGAAACTTATTTACGTGTAAAACAGGCAGCTGAACGTTTGGGTCAAATGCCAGTTCTAGAACGCGATACCTTCCCAACAAATGTAAGTTTGGGTCATATTGCACAAAATAACGAAGGCTATGATATTGCTCTTTTACGTGATGCCTTATTTTGCGTGTTCAATCGACCAGAACCGGTTACCCATCAAATTCAACAAGAACCCGTACTGCTAGAAGAACGCATTGCTTTTATTGAAAGCCGCTTACAGTCAGGTGAAATCCTGCATTTCGAGGCCTTGCTGAAACCGAGTCAAGGACGTATGGGTATGGTGGTCACCTTTATGGCCATTTTAGAACTTACACGCCAACAAAAAGTGAATATTATTGCGACAGGTATTGAAGCGCCACTGGCGATTCAAGGAGTACAAGCATGATAAATGATCAAGCGACACCCCTATCTGTTGCTGATAACCAACATGAAGTTTTGATGCAACTGGAAGCGATTATTTTTGCCAGTGAAGCAGCTGTTTCACTTGCACGTTTAAAAGAAGCGTTCCAAAATCAATATACCAAACCAGAATTGCGTCAATTCTTACAACAGCTTGCCATGCTACAACATGGCAGATCGATCGAACTGGTGGAAACCGCACAAGGTTTCCGTTTTCAGGTTCGTGCTAAATATCGCAATATCATTACTCAGGTTTGGCCAGAGCGACCAACTCGCTTATCCCCAACCCTGCTCGAAACCATTGCTGTGATTGCTTACCATCAACCAGTAACGCGAGCAGATATTGAACAGATTCGTGGGGTTTCAAACAATAGTCAAATACTCAGATCTTTGTTTGACTGGAACTGGATTAAAGAGTCCGGATTCAGAGAACTCCCTGGAAGACCCGCGTTGTTAGTTACAACGCCACAATTTTTAAATGCATTTGGCCTGTCTTCACTGGGTCAATTGCCTCCCCTGCAGGATGCCAAGGAAGCTTTTATGGTCCTCGATGCTCACGCACCGAAGTCATAGATAGGTGAACTGTTGATGATAATTTCTAAGGTTATGCTGTCATGAGTGAAAAATTACAAAAGGTGCTTGCACGCGTTGGTTTGGGTTCTCGCCGTTATATGGAAGAAGTCATTGCCGCTGGTCGTGTAAGTATCAATGGACGTGTTGCCCAAGTGGGTGAACGTATTGAACCAGGTGATGAGCTTCGCATCGATGGTCGTAAAGTCCAATTCCAGATTGAAGACGAAATTCGTCGTCGTGTTCTGATTTACTACAAACCAGAAGGTGAAATTTGTTCACGCAATGACCCTGAATCACGTCCGACCGTATTCGAACAGCTTCCAGCAATTCCAGGTGATCGCTGGGTGATGGTGGGTCGTCTGGATATTAACTCGACTGGTCTGTTATTGTTCACGAACGATGGTGAATTGGCGAATCGCCTAATGCACCCTTCAAACGAAATTGAACGTGAATATGCTGTGCGTGTGATGGGTGAAGTAACACCACAACTTAAAAACAATATGATCAATGGTGTTGTTCTGGATGACGGTCCAGCAAAATTTGAATCATTCTCTGAAATTGGCGGTGAAGGGATTAACCGCTGGTATCAAGTGGTGGTAAAAGAAGGTCGTAACCGCGAAGTTCGTCGTATTTTTGAATCTCAAGGTCTTAAAGTTAGCCGCTTGCTTCGTACCCGTTACGGTACTGTGATTTTACCGCGCGAACTTCGTACGGGTCGCTGGATGGAGCTTGATAAAGGCGATATCGACAACTTGACCAAATCTGTTGAGTTAAAACCGCGTCAAGGTACTGGCTTGTTTGGTATGGCAAAACGTCGTAACGAACGTATGCAAGAAAAACCAATGGCTGCCCGTCGTGGTGGTTATTTACGTCAGCAACGTCGTGATAATGAAGGTGAAGCTCAACCGGAACAGCGTCGTGACCAACGTCAAGCCAGCCCCGAAAATGGCCGTTCTGACAACCGCTTCAACAATCGTCCTGTTCGTACAGAAGGCAATACCGACAACCGTTTTAACAATCGCAATGATCGTTCAGAACAACGTGGTGATGATCGTGGCAACCGTGCGCCTACTGAGCGTAATGGCAATACGTTTGAAAACCAAAACCGTGGTACAGATAAATTTGCACAACGCAAACCCTTTGGTTTGAATAAAGGCTTTAAGAAATTTTAATGCTTAAATACCTTTAAAAGAAAAGCCACTCATTTGAGTGGCTTTTCTTATCGTTTTTCAAAAGGAGAGAAAGTTTTAAAGCACAGGAATATCCATCCACTGTGCATCTGGAAAATGTTTTGCCAAATACGCTTTTAAATAATCCGAAGTGTCTTTAGAGATAAGCTGATCTTGCGATTCATCATTCAAGTTATACGCCAAAGCATAAAGTTCCAAACCACGACTTTTTAAAGCTTCCAAGCTCAGCAACGTATGATTAATACTGCCTAAACGACCTGAACTGACCAAAATCACAGGAAATTTCTTTTCAGCCAGATAATCAATCGTCAGCAATTCTGTGGTTAAAGGCACCATCAAACCGCCCGCACCTTCCAGTAAAACCACCTCATATTTATTAGCCAATTGCTGAGTCGCATCTGCAATTTTTTGAAAATCAATTTCACGACCATCAATTTTGGTCGCTAAATGTGGCGAAGCTGGATAAGTAAAAATCTCAGGCATGGTCAGTTTAGTTTCATCTTCAGGAAACCAGCCCATCTGCATCATTTTACGATGCTGTTCGATATCTTCAGAAATATCGGTATTGCCAGTTTGTACCAACTTTTGGGTAATGGTTTTCTTGCCCTGCGCGTTCCATAACTTTGCCAGATAACCGGTGGTATAGGTCTTGCCAATTCCGGTATCAATACCACTAATAAAATAAACCGCTGCGGTCATGGCTTGCTCCGTGCAATGCAATAGATAGGATGGTAACTCAGCTGATAATGGCGCTGACCATGCTGATCAAGCTCTGAAAATTGCTGATAATCTTGATAAAATTGCTGTAAAGACTGTTTGCTCCAACGATGCTGCGATGCTGTTGCAGTCACACCGGTAGCTTTTAAATGTTGCAGTACTTGTTTAGGCTGTTGAAAAGTTAAAGTTTCAATATTTTCTGAAAGATGCAGGATTTCAAAATCCTGCTGCATCAACTTTTGCTGAATAGATTCAATGCTTAGATAATCCAAACCCTGTCCAGTCAATGCCTTAATTTCTTTTAGATTCTGCTGACCAAAGGTCGAAAAACACAAATAGCCTTGCTGTGTTAAAGCATCAGAACATTTTTTAAAAATCGCCTCTAAATCAAAGATCCATTGCAAAGCTGAACTGGATGCAATCAGGTCAAGGCATTGTGGAAAATCCAGTTGTTCAATATCTCCGATCAGCCATTCTATTTTTTTAGATTCAGAAAAATGCTGCTGAACTTCAGGATACAGGTCATTTAAAAACAGTTGTTTAACTGCAAAATGCTGCATCAGCAAATGGCTTAAATTCCCCGAACCACAACCGATTTCAAAAACACGATCTAAACTGTTTTTGCATAAGTGTTCTTGCATCAACCCAATTAAATTCTGGCAAATCTGTTTTTGTACCACCGCATGTTCTGTATAACTTTGCGCGGCTTTTTCAAAGCGCTGCGCGACTTGTGATTTATCAATATTCACCATGCAAACTCACAACAATGCCACAAGCTGATCGAGATCAGTTTGGCTCACTTGCGTGGTCAGTGAAATACGCAATCTTGAACTATGCTTGGGTACAGTTGGCGGACGAACCGGCATGATATAAAAACCAACCTGCTGTAGCTGCATTGCTTTAGCCACGGTCTTTTGCGACGCACCGATAACCACTGGCACAATATGCGATGTTGAAGGACAATCAAAACCTTTACGTATAATGGCTTGCTGTAGATTACGACTAATATTGTTTAAATGCTGTCGCTCATTTTTTAAAGTTAAAACTTTTTGGAAAATAAAATCAGTCCATGCCATACAGATCGGTGGTTGTGCGGTACTAAAAATCAGCGGTCGCATGCTATTAATCAGATATTCACGAATGATCGGATGGCAAATCAGATAACCGCCGACCGATGCCAGTGCTTTACCGAAAGTTCCTACCAGTAAATCAATATCATCAATCACGCCATATTGTTCAGCACAACCCAAGCCCTGCTCACCTCGAACGCCAATGGCATGCGCTTCATCGACATACAGCATGACTTTAGCAAATTGCTTTTTAACCCGAACCAGTTCAGCCAAATCGGTCTCATCACCATCCATACTAAAAATGGATTCAGTCACCACAATAATGCGATCAAATGATTCATCGGCATGGTACTTTTGCAAAAGTTGAGTCAGATGATTCAGGTCGTTATGTCGATAACGCACATATTTGGCAGTGGATAAACGGATGCCATCAATCATGCTGGCATGCACCAGTTTATCTGCAAGAATTAAGGTTTTACTGTCACTTAAGGCAGGTAAAATCCCGATATTCATGTGATAGCCGCTGTTAAATAACAATGCAGCACGCCCCTGAAAAGCCTGACTTAAGCTGACTTCCAGTTGTTCATATTCAGGAAAATTCCCGGTCAGCAAACGTGAAGATGATGAACTCATGATCCGCAGTTCATTTGGGGTTTCATCAAAAAACTGTTCACGCAAAGTTAAATCTGATGCCAAACCCAAATAATCATTGGATGAAAGGTTGAGCATCGTCTGACTATTAATTTCGATCATCCGACCTTGCTGAACATTTGAAGTAAATTGACGCAGATTACCCTGCTGCTTTAATTCATCCAGCTTCATTGCATAGTCATTTAGCAGCGTGTCATTCAACATGTTCATACTGAAACCTCTTGCATCCGCTCAACCACCTCAACCAGTTGTTGCAACAAGGTATTGAGTTGTTGCTCACTAATCACATAGGGTGGCATCACATAGACCAATTTGCCAAATGGACGTATCCAGACCCCGCGTTGAACAAACTGTTGTTGCAAGGTTTTCATATCAACATTAAAGCTCAGTTCAACTACGCCAATTGCACCCAGTACCCGCACATCCTGTACATAATCCAGCTCTGACAAGGGTTGTAAATGTTGTACTAACTGTTTTTCGATACGCTGAATATTCGCTTGCCAATCCTGTGCCAATAAAACTTCTGTGCTTTTCAACGCAACAGCACATGCCAGTGGATTTGCCATAAAGGTTGGACCATGCATAAACACCCCTGCCTCGCCCTGACTGATGGTTTCCGCCACATGCTTGCTGGTTAAGGTTGCCGAAAGCGTCATATAGCCCCCGGTCAAACCTTTGCCGATGCACATGATGTCAGGTTCAACCTGGGCATGTTCCCACGCAAACAGCTTGCCGGTACGCCCAAAACCGGTGGCAATTTCATCAAAAATCAACAGCACCTGGTATTTTTCACAGAGCAATTTGGCTTGGCGTAAATATTCAGGATGATAAAACCGCATCCCGCCTGCACCTTGCACGATGGGTTCCAGAATTAAACCGGCAATAGTGTGGTGATGCTGGTTTAAGACTTGTTCTAATTCAGCAATATCTGCTTGATTCCATTCATCATAAAAACCGACTTGCGGTGCCGGAACAAATAAACGATTCGGTAGACTGGAACCAAAAATTTGATGCATCCCTGTCACGGGATCGCAGACCGACATCGCATTCCAAGTATCACCATGATAGCCAGAACGTGGCGTCACAAAATTGGTCTTCTGACTTTTTCCCTGTGAAGTCCAAAACTGTACCGCCATCTTTAACGCTACTTCAACAGCCACCGACCCTGAGTCTGCATAAAAGATTTTATCCAGGCTCGGAGGGGTAATTTTTAACAGAAGTTTGCCGAGCTCAATCGCTGGATCATGGGTAAATCCACCAAACATGATGTGCGACATATTTTGTAATTGATCAGTTACTGCCTTGTTCAGTTCAGGATGGTTATAACCATGAATGGCGCACCACCAAGATGACATGCCGTCAATCAGTTGACGCCCATCTTCCAGTTCGATGATTGCACCATAGGCCTTTTTGACTTTAAAAGTCGGCAATGGATTGGTCATGGAAGTATAAGGATGCCAGATATGTTCAAGATCAAATTCTAGATCAGTTAACTCGGTCATCCTTACCTCTAACAGTACATAAAAATCCTAATTTTTAGATCTTAAACTGACACCGAATAAAAAGGAATTGCGATATAAGCCATTTCTCAAGATGTTTGTTTTATTTTCTTTAAATACTGGAAGATTTTGTCACTTGTTTCTTCCGCATGGAAGACAGGGAAACCATGGGAGCCAGAAATTAGATCAACATCTAAAAACTTTGTATTTAAATTTTGAAGATTTTCGATAACTTTGCAACTAACTAAAGCATCCTGCTGTGCAAGCAAATAATATTTCTGCCCCTGATAGTTTTTTAATATATCTGCAACATTTAATTGCTCCAGTAAATTTAAACCTTGCTTTAATAGCTGAATTTGCTGTGGCTGAATTAAACTTTGCAATGTGATGAAATCTGCCTTGGTACTTTTCACACCCTGACAAACCATATAGCCAAATTTCTTTAATGTCGCAATTGCATCCTGTTCAAAGGACTGTTTAAACTGCTGAAAGCTAAGGTGAGCCATTGCTGTTTGCCATGCGTCATTAGCAACAAAACAAGGATTAGAAGCGAGTGTGATCAGGACTTTTCTTGCTGCATATTGCTGTTCAATTTGATCCACCAGCAAAGCAGCCAACTGCCCACCTAAAGACCAACCCACAATGACATCAAACTGTTTAGCCAGTTCAACGTGTTGTTGCAATATCTGCTCATCAAAGGCATTAAAGATATTGATCAATTCAACTTGACCACCTTGTTGTTGCAAGGCCTGTTTTAAAGGACTAAGGAGTTTGGTGCCCCCGCCCCAGCCAGTGATGAGTAAAATACGTTGCTGCAATGTTAATCCTTAAATCTATGCTGTGACTGACTGCAGTATATAAAATTTTATTGATTTTAAACTGCACAAAATCCATCAAAAATAATCTACGTTTGATGAATATTATTTTGTTAGTATTTGGAGAGATCCTAACAAAAAGAAGATGCAGAATATTATGAATGCTTCTAAAATATGCAAAATCACTTTGCTCTGTATAAGTGTAAGCTTAAGTCTTACTCAATTTGCATCTGCTGAAAGTTCCATTTTTTCAAAGTCTGAAACTTCTCAAAAACAATGGGTCGGAAAATCTGCACCTGCGTTTAAATTACAGGATCAAAACAGCAAATGGCATTCTTTAAGCCAATATAAAGGTAAATGGATCGTTTTATATTTTTATCCCAAAGACAATTCACCGGGTTGCACTCAAGAAGCCAATCAGTTTAAGGCACTCTACCCACAATTTTTAAAAAATAATGCTGTAGTGTTGGGCTTGAGTTTAGACGATGTTAAATCTCATCAAAAATTTTCAGAAAAGTTAGGTTTACCTTTTCCCATCTTGGCAGACAATCATCATCAACTGGCAGATCAATTCGGGATTGTCCGTAACCTCGGCATTACCAAAATTGCCAAGCGAGAAAGCTTTTTGATTGACCCCAAAGGAACCATTGTTTATCACTACAACAGTGTAGATACACAATCGCATGCGGCTCAGGTCTTGGCAGATATTCAAAAGTTTTCAAAATAGATCTTCGATTATTCAAAATCTAGACCGTATGATTCGATTCAAATGATAAACCGGGTTCAAATGATAAAATTTAAGACATAAAAAAGCCCAACTCTTGTCAGGCTTTCTCGATCTAAATCTGCAATCTTACATTTGCGATTGAATATAGTTTTGCAAACCAATCAATTCAATCAAACGAATTTGTTTTTCCAGCCAGTAGGTATGATCTTCTTCAGTATCAGACATTTGCTGACGAAGCATCTCGCGGGTCACGTAATCGCCTTTTTCTTCGCAAAGTTTTACACCTTGCGCCAATTTTTCACGTACATGATATTCGAGTTTTAAATCTGCTTTTAAACACGTTACAACATCTTCACCGGTTTCGATGTCATCACGGTTCATATTCGGTGTACCTTCTAAAAACAATACACGGCGAATAAGCGAATCGGCATGCGATGCTTCTTCTTGCATTTCATGGTCAATACGTTCAAAAATCTTCGTTAAACCCCAATCTTCATACATACGAGAATGAATAAGGTATTGATCACGAGCAGCCAGTTCGCCACCGATCAACATATTTAGATAGTCTACGACTTCTGGATTGCCACGCATTTCAATTACTCCATACCCTTTTTCTAACATTATGGACAAAAGCCACCATCAATGCAAAAGAAAAATTATGTAAGTTTATGATTTTTATAAAATTAAAATGAGAAACATACGCATTTGCAGTGTATTTAACCAAACTTTCCATATAAAAAATAAGCCTTTGCGTAATTGAAGCAATTTCACCAAGGCTGATTTAAACTATAAAAGTATATTTTTAAGATTTGTAACGGTTACAAATGGTTCTTATTCCCTCAACGAATAAATGACTTTAACCTTGTGATGCATGTCTTAGCACATCATTCGGTCACAATTGCATCTCATCTAAACGAATTAAATACAAGTTCAGCTGTGAGTAATAACAAATAGAATGCTGCCACATACAAATTTTAGCTGAACTAAGCATCAATCGGTCAAAGACAACCCTGCGATTTCACTCTAAGATAGACGCAAATTTAAAAAACAACAATGGTTTAGCTATGACAAATCCACAACATACCGCACCTATTCTTGTGACAGGTGCGACAGGCTACATTGCCAGTTGGGTGATTAAAAATTTACTGGAGCAAGGTCATACCGTACATGCCACTGTTCGTGATCTCAACAAAAAGCCAAGCTTTGCACATTTAGATAAAATTGCAGCAGAAACCACGGGCACACTTAAACTTTTTAAAGCCAATCTACTTGAACCCCATTCATTTGATGAAGCCATGCAAGGCTGTGAAACCGTGTTGCATATGGCATCTCCTTTTGTGGTGAGCAACTTTAAAGATGCGCTAAAAGACATTATTGAACCTGCTATTTTAGGCACTGAAAATGTGCTGAACAGTGTCAATAAAACCGAGTCAGTGAAACGTGTGATCGTGACCTCGAGTATTGCTGCAACTTATGGCGATGCCATTGATATTCAACACACCGCAAAGAATGAATTTGATGAATCGCATTGGAATACCACCAGTTCAGAAACACATCAACCCTATCCCTACTCCAAAGTCATCGCGGAACGTAAAGCATGGGAGATGCAAAAAGCACAACAACGTTGGGACTTGGTGTGCATTAACCCGGCGCTGGTTCTCGGTCCATCATTAACCGCAAATACCCAGTCAGGCAGTGTGGAAGTTCTACAACAATTTGCTAACGGCATGACCTTGCTCGGTGTACCGCCTATGTGGAATGGGATCGTCGATGTCCGTGATGTTGCAGAGGCACACGTTCAAGCTGCATTTAATCCTGATGCCGAAGGGCGCTATATTATTAGTGGTGGCACTTTGAGCTTATTGGAAATGGGGAAAATTTTACGTCAGAACTTTGGTCCTAAGTTCCCCTTCCCACGTAATAAACTCCCGAAAGCGGCTTTCAAACTGCTTGGTCCTTTGGCAGGTTTCTCCAAGTCATTTGTTGAACTGAATATGGGTTATCCAATCTACTTTAATGCCCATAAAAGTCAGCAAGAACTCGGCATACAATACCGCAACATTGAAACCAGTCTGATTGAGCATTTCCAGCAGTTACTGGATGACGGGGTGGTGAAAAAATACATTCCTTAACGTCTAAAAAAACCACATGCATCTAACATGTGGTTTTAACTGCGCTGATTCAAACTTTAAGCTTATTAACCTTGTACTTGTCCGTATTCAGCCATCAAGTTTAAAAAGTCGGTTTCATTCATTACTTGTACTCCCAGCTTTTCGGCTTTTTCGAGTTTCGACCCAGCTTTTTCACCTGCAACCACGCATTTGGTTTTACTCGAAACGCTACCGCTAACACGCGCGCCTAAGGCTTGGAGTAACTGTGTCGCTTCATCACGTCCCATACTGCTGAGCGTACCAGTAACCACCCAGCTCTCACCATTAAGAGGCTGACGTGTAGGTGCAATCGGTGCATCCCAGTGAATACCGGCTTCAAGCAAACGATTTACCACTTCCAAGTTATGTTCAGCTTGGAAAAAATCGATAATCCATTCAGCGGTAATATCACCGACATCTGGCGTTTTCTTTAAGGCTTCAAGATCCGCAGCTTTAAGGGCATCAAAAGTCTGAAAGGTATTGGCAAGCATACGTGCCGTGGTTTCCCCCACACCGCGAATACCCAAGGCATAAATGAAGGAAGCCAGTGTGGTTTTCTTGCTATTTTCAATAGCATCAAACAGGTTCTGTACCGACTTTTCACCCATTTTTTCAATCGTCAGCAACTGTTCCCGATGTTCATGCAAGCAATAAATATCAGCGACATTTTTCAACAAATCGAGGTGTAATAAAGATTCCACCCAACGATCACCCAAGCCTTCAATATCTAGCGCTTTACGTGAAACAAAATGGCGAATCGCTTCTATACGCTGTGCCGCACAGTACAAACCGCCTGAACAGCGCGCCAAAGCTTCACCTTCTGGCATCACTACTGGCGAATCACAGACTGGACATTGCGCTGGAAGATGGATCTCTTGGGCCTCCACTGGGCGGAATTCTGGCCAGACTTTTTCCACCTTCGGAATCACATCGCCACTGCGGTAGACACTGACGGTATCGCCAATACGCACATCTAAACGGTGGATTTCTCCAATATTATGCAAGGTGACATTGGATACTGTTACCCCCCCTACAGCCACAGGATTTAAACGTGCAACCGGTGTTAATTGTAAATGTAACACTCAAACTTTTATTTCATATAGATAACATGATTGCTTTTCTTGAGTTTTTTCAAATTATAAGCTATTTTTTTCTTATTGAATATTACATATAGAAAATGACATTGAGCCCAAATCAAAATTGGGATGTACTGAAAAATGAATTAGAAGAAATTATATTCGCTCATTTATGTAATTACGCCCAAACATGTCCAGTCCAAAAACAGCAAACATTGATTAGTTGCTTGTCTATGTACATTCAGCTTCTAGGAATTCCTTTGAATAGTGGAGACAACTCTGCTTTATACACCGCCTTGATGCAAATTCGAATTCACCTATGTATTCGATTATTTTTTGGCTCTGCCAAACAATATTATTTGTATATCCTTGACTTCATTTATTACCTTCAAAAAGTTAACTACATTAGTAAGAGCTTTTCCTCCCCAACCAAGATAGCGAATAAAACTGAATATGAATCACTAAAATTGACACCTCTTTCTATTGAGATTTTAGAAAAAATAGCAACACAAGATAATAGTCAAAAATTAGCATTATTAATAAAAAAACACTGCACCCCAGAATTAGAAACTCATATAAACAGTTATATGAAGACTTTAAATGAAAATACCTTATATAGTTTCAGGATGTGTGCAACATCTTTTTTTGGTTCAGTTGAATCTGGTTATGAATGGAGTAAATCACAAACTTATATTGAGGATGCGCTCGCTAAATACAATGTAGAATTAAACTTACGATCAAAAACAGACAGGCCAACCTCAGAATCCCTATATTATAGCTTGTACAGTTTCTTTTCTTATTTACTTGGCGCTGGAAAAATTCCACGTGAAGTCGATTTACCGCTCTACCAACGTCGACCCAGATCTTTATTTTCTGAAAAATTAGCTGACAAGAATTCTCGAAGATTAAATAAGTCCATCGATGTAATTAAATCCCACCTAAATCCTGAGTCATATCGAATAATAGAAAAAGAAATACGTAACCTATGTAACTCTAGGTTTGAAATTGACGTTACTAATGACCTAATTAAGTATATTGATCTTATAAAAAACCCTATCAATAATCGTGACAACAAGCTGGTTTTAACTGAATTCCATACAATATCGTGTCACATTTCAAAAATATATGTTTTTAAAAGTGCCAAAAATAGAATAAACACTCTTGCAACAATAATTGAAAAGGCATCCCGAGAAAGTGTAATACTACCTAGACTAACTACTGAGCTTCGTTACAACGAACTGAGAAAAAATCAGCTCCCTGAATTGGCAATGCAGAAAATCGCTGTCAAGCTCTCTAGTGCAGAAGCTTTTGATGAAGCTTTAAATAAATACTGCTCGACTAAAGTAAGAACAAGATTGCTTGATTTCGTCAATTCTTACAAACCTAAAGAGAGAAAAGCTTACCGAAAACCATTAATTGATTTTTTGAACCAAGTTTCGGATAGTTCAAAGGATTGGGAAAAAAGTCCAGAAAAAATTCAAAGTGAGTTAATGAATTATAGAGATAATCTACTAAGCGAAGTTGATAGAAGCACTGCATACCAAAGGTATAATAATATAACAAATGCATTAAAAGTGCTTATCGAGCACGGGCTACTGGCTTCATCTACATATATACCAAAGAATATTAAAGAGTCATCTAATGTTGAAAAATATAGTAATAATCCTCTTATATTACAGGTTGATTTACGAGATGAAAAAAATCATCAACACTTTTCGGGCAGCCAAGAGTTTATAACCTTTGTTCAATCAAGTCTGTCGAGTAACTTAAATTGCTTAGTAGCAGTTTCAAGAGAAATTATAGCTAAAGGATATGCAAAATATCTTAGTAAAGATGAAGTAATTTCTAGAAGTAAATGCATTGAAAAATTTAGTCCAGAAAATAGTTTTGAAAATCAACATTCAGTAGATTATTTTGATGTGAAGTCTTTTAACATCTATCCCATAGAAAATAAAGTTGCGTATTTCGATTATTTTTTTGACGAATTAGTTCGCAATGAAAGACCTCATAATATAGAAAAACTTCAATTTGGCACTGATATACTTGAATATTTTGGTTTAACCCCCTTAATTGCTTCTGCTATGCAAATTGTAATCACTGAAGAACTTGGATTTAATCCCCATTCACTCTATGAAGCAGCTATTTCATCCCCTCATCGGGGAGAAGTCTTCATTTTGGTCAATGATGAAGGCAGTGTAAGAGTGAAAGTATACAAGAAAAGAGCAAAACACATTAGGCAAGTTTCTACTAAAGGTAGCAATAAACCTCTGAACCACCTACAACCAGAAGAAATCGACGCTGCAGCATGTTTAAAGATGGCTTTAGAGATGAGCGAAAGAACAAGAAAGTCACTGAACTCTGAGTACTTATGGACTTGCCTCTTATTAGGAGCTCCCGCAGCTCTCCCCTGGTCAACCACCTTCCAAGGTGCTTTCAATAAAATAAGACACATAGCATACGAAAAATCAGGCTCAGCAGAGTTAAAGGTTGCTACGTTAAAAAAAGTACGCAGTTCAAAAGGGGTGTTGATCTATCTTGAATCTAAAGGTGACACTTTGAAAGCAACAAACTATTTTGGAAATCAGGTAAAGACAGCCTTAAAGAGCTATATTCCAAAATATTTATCTGAATTGATATACCGAGTAAAAATAAGAGCTTTTCAGAACATTTTGCTTTACATGTCTCTGAGCGAACACGATAGCTCATTTGATATACTCAATTTAACTAAAGAATCATATATAGCCCGACTAGAACAAGCTTTCAAAAATCCCGATATGGGGGGACCGCTTTTTTCAAAGTTAACGATACAGTCGACGATGTCAAAAGAAACGAGCCCGACTTATTTTTGTCTATCCCATGAAAACATTATCTTGGCTTTAAAGTACATAAAAGAAGGTACAGACGATCAACTAAAAGCAGATTGTGAAGATGTAATCAGAAAGTTATCGGAAGGTTCAACTCATTTAAAAGAGATGCTTAGAAAAGCGCACAAAGCATTGAAAGGCTGACAGATATGGGAAATTTAAACTTAACTCAAACCTCCTTAGCGATAGAACTTTCAGAACGAGACTGGTTAAAACTGGCTAAATCCGGACAGTATCCAAAGCCAAGATGGATGCTGAATGATTCTATAGAAGACGATGAGTGGCATATTGCTAGAAGTGGATTTGACATTCCGTCTTCACCACCATACAAAAGAGAAAGTTACCGGATACTATCATTTCATAAAGAAATTGCACTTAGTGAACTCCTTACCAATGCACAAAACTCAGAGCTGCTACATGATTTAAAGATCAGCTTTCTCTATTTAAGCTTCAGTGATGCAGTCTCACGACCTCAACGGTTTTCAGAGATTTTTAATTCGATAATAAGCTTAATTAGACATGCAAATGAATTGAGGAGCAATCAAGACAAACCAATTATTCGACATTTAAACATGATTAGTTTCACTGATACTAATGAATATTTAAAATCATTTGGAGTAAATGACGAACATTTTTCACACGTATTAAAAACATCTTCTCAACAGAAAAATAATTTATCAAAAAAGGATTGGCAAAAAATCCAATCAGAGCTATCAATTACCACTAGAGAAGTTATTAGTCTACAGAGTAAACTAAAAAGTTATTTAAGCAATAAAACTAAAAACAAAGCTTCACATTATACTTCCGAATACCTTAATGCATCCAAGCCCTTCTTTGATGTCGAAATCGACCTTAGACCTAGGGAAACAACCATTTCAAACGAAATTTTGAAATTAGAATTACTTTACACTAGTAGAGTTATTCAAAAGCATTCTTTTAATCATTCACCCCGAGAATTATTTTCTGACGGTCATTCCATCCTAGATAGTTTAAACCCACCAAAAAAAACAAAACTAATCCCTGCTCATATCGCACTTCATGCTATGTCTAACGCGCTATATTTTGTAAGAAAATTTGGCTCTGAGCTTAGGGGTTATGTAAATTTACTTTGGGCTGCGGAAAAAAATACCATTGACGTACTAAAAATATCTCCATCACGAATATTTAGAAATACAAAAGTGATACGGGAGCATGCTTTCGCTAACACCCGTATGCCGGACACACTAAGGGAACTAAAAATTACAACTTGGGAATATAAAGAAGCGTTTGACAAACTAAATCACAACTGGACAAGAAATAACCTATCAGTTGAAGCCGCCATATTACTTTATGTTGCTTCCATGTGGATACTTCTGGCTAGTTTCACTTCTGCCCGAAGACAATCATTAAACACATTAAAAAGAAACTGTTTCCGCTTATCACCTATAGACGGGTTATTCGATATAACCCTGAGAATACCGAAAAGTTCCGAAAGATTTGAATTAGAAGATGTCCATAGACCTATTCCTGATTTAATATTTGACTATGGAATAGAATTTTCTTTATTCGTTACACAATTAGAAGAACGCCAAGGATACATTTTTAATGAAGATGAAGTGTATCTATTTGGCAAAATTCTTTCTTTGAACTCATCAAGCTCGTTTAATCATGCAAACCACCATATTGAAACAAAAGACTTTTATAGATACCCATTAAGTGGAGATTCAATTTACAAAGCACTGTGTTTTTTTCAAGATTGGTCTCAATCTCCTTTGATAGAGAATAAGAGATGGTATCCAGCACCGCACCAATTTAGAAGACTTTTTGCTGTTTTATACTTTAACTTTTCAGATGATAATGGTTTAGAGGAACTGTCATGGTTTATGGGACACTCGTCACTTGAGCAAACTTTTCACTATGCAGAAATCTCTCCGTCAGATGAATGGCTAGAAGAAGCTGAGATAGCAATAGCTAGAATTGGTTCTTCATTACATAAACAATTACAGGCAGACGATGCTATTACTGAAATAGTAAATCAAGCAAAAAATTCAACAGAAACAGTTGCTGTTCTAGAACCACTTATTAAACAAATGATTAATGAACATAAACAAAAAACAGGAAAAGAAGTTCGCTTTAAAAAAATTGATGGCAAAGATATATTTTTCTACTTCTGCAGCCCTGGGAGGTAAGTTAAATGCCTAAATTCATAACTGGGGAAACTTCGAAAGCTGTCTTAGCTGAAAAAGAAGCTAAGACTGCATCCCTATTAAAGAAAGCAAACCTGATAAGAAAGATTAGTAGTAAGGATGACATTTATCCCTCATTAGTAGTAAAGCGCAAGACAATATCCCTTTCCTCTGTTTTGCAATGGGAAGACTGTGAATTAGGGGTGATCAAATGTGTTTGGAATACAGCCCACGAGACACATAACGCACAAGTTCTAAAAGTACTGTTAGAAGCTATCGACTTAGCTAATTTAAAGCTAAATAATGAACAATCAGATAAACAGATTTCGACTAAAATCGGCTCTTCATCCATATCAAAAGAAGACTTGAGTTTACTCATGCTGGAAAATGAAGAACTTAGAAATGCATTAGCAGAGGTTTACCGCGCATATATTCAAACACTCGAGAACATCAAGGAAGATAAGTCTGTTAGTGAGGTACTCCAATTACTTCTTAGAAACCAAGCTTTTATTCTCGGCAAACAACGAGTTTGGCAGGTAAAATAATGACAAGAGTCGTAATCGCAAAGAACCCAAATCTATCATTTTTAACTGTTGGTAAAAAAGGGGCATTTGAGGATTCAGTGCCTCTCCCTATAATCCTCAAAAACAAGGGGCAATTCGATTGGGAAGCGAATGAGTATTTAACACACTACGCTGGGGGAGCAAGAACCTATAATATAAGACCACTTGCAACGTCTGTGTCAAAAAAGGCTTACAGCTTAAATTTATTTTGTGATTTTCTGGAACATAGTAATACAGAATTGAATTATATAAATGATGATACATTGTATCGATATGTGGAGAGGTTAAAAGAACGTAATATCACAGATTCAACTATAATTTCTCATATTCGCACAGCTTTAGGGTATATTGTTCACCTTAATGTACGATATCCAAAATGGCATTTAGCTACAAATAAAATCAACGATAATACAAATTATAAGGTTCACTATTCTAGTCACAAATATATCCACGGTAGATTTGAAAAGAGCTATTTATCACATAGATGTCTTAATGGCCTCATCCACATTAAAACAGAAGCTGAGTTTGTTAGAGATCATGAATATTTAATGTGGTTAGATGCTATAAATTCGACAACGTTACATCCAGAAGTAGATGATTTTTTAATTGCGAGATGGCAAGCCCTAGGAACTTTAATGGAAATAACTGGTTCAAGGATTTCGGAGGTGAACCAAATCACAAAAAAAATGATACAAAATGCCGCTGCCGACATGTTAGATCCATCAGCAAAGCATATTATTAGAGACGTAAAAATTGCTAAAGGAAAATACAAAGGAAAAAGTCGTAATGTCCCTGTGACCAAGGAGGATTTGCAGGTCATTTTAATATATCTGAATAAAGTAGAGGAACGATTTCCTGATATTAAACATGACGGTATATTTGTAGATGCAAAAACAGGAGAGAAATTAAAACAGTCATATCTTAAGAATTACGCGAGAAAAGTTATTAATAACTCACCCCATGCCCAAGCACTAAGACATATTGTGAACCATTCTTTTAGACATAGATATATTACTTTGAATATTTCAAAAGCAATTAGCAAACTTTCTAAACAAGGAAGTTTCTCTAATATACTCAGTGTCGCTGCAGAGGCTTGTAGAAAACTGACCATGCATGCTTCGGATAAAACCTTAGCACACTATGTTCACTTAGCATGTGAAATCAACGAGTACAACAACTTAGAAGATGAAAGCAATGAATCACTATCTAGCCATGTTCGTTCAAGAATAGCAAAGTTAGTCAACATATCGGACAGGTTTGAATCCTCAGCGTTAAGTAATTCTGATGCGTTATCCCTCTTATTGAGTGAAATTCATGAGCTAAGAAAATTAAATATCTCTACATTGAAGTAACCTTATTTTGAAGCCACCTCAAAAAATTCTATTGAAAAATGTAATAATTGCATTTTAATTATTAAGCCACCGCACTCTGATTAAACGCTTCAACAACCCCAAATATGTTGTCAGCATCTCCATCACCAAATACCCCATCAATCCCTTCATAGTGGATCTGATTAAATGGTGGTTCATAAAGCTGTGATGCTTCTAAAGTTCCCCGCATGGTCAAATGTTCAATAACCATTTCTATGAAACGAATTTGCTTCTCGTTATAAGTTGACCCTTGTAGATACTTCGAGAAAGCAGCCTGAACAGATTGACGATCTAATCCAACTAGAGAGCGAATGAATAGTGGTAAAGGTTTGTCTGCACCGAAACATTGTTCAAACTTCTCTTTGCTTTCAACCTCCTGAGCGTCAAACACAAATCGTTCTAGTTCATTCAGGTCAGTAGGGGTAAGAGCTAAGCCACGCTTTAATTTAGCGATGGTGATGTGGTTTTCATTGGTTTTAATGAAGCTCTCTACACGTTTACGGTATTGAGCAATATTTACTCCAGGGCCTACCTCAGGAATATCGATTTCTTCTGCTTCACCAATTTCATCATCAAGCATCGAGTACACAATCGTTGAGGTAGATTTCTCAATCAGCTTCACCAATCCCCGAATGCGTTTACGCATCGACTCCAGCATTGGAACAGTGATGCCTTTCCAATAGGCTTCAGTTTGTATTTCTTGAATCAGGTTAATCTGTGCCGCTACCACAGGAATATTTTCTTTAGTTTCCAATTTGGAAGCGATTTCGATGACTTTATTGGCATAAACCTGAATTGCCTTGGTATTTTTTTCCAACACAGCAAGTTCGATGTTATAGCAAAGCATGTCAAACAGCTTGGCTTCTAGTGGCTCAGACTCTAGTTCGTTCGGAAGTTTGGAAATATGTTCTCGTAATGTGCCAATTGCAAGGTCATCCAGATTGTCCCAGGCCACATCATTTTTAAAATGTTCAACATGCTCAATTTCAGATTTAACAATGAAGTTATCCTTATTCATCGACTGCACTTCAGTCTGCAAGCTCTGACGCAGCTCTTGCTGTACAGCTTTCATTTCTTCAGTTTGGTAATCGGATGAATTCAGCAAACTCAAAACATTTAATCGAGCCTTGAATAGTCGTTGTCCCAATGGCTCTGTGGTGGATACAGGCGCACCATCAGGATTTTCATTGAAGTATTCAAAGTTAGAACAGTAGTCGAAAATATAGAATTCTTTCTTGTCCATTTCAGGTGCAAACAGGTCTTTGCAAAGCCGTGTCCCACGCCCAATCATCTGCGTGAATTTCACTTTCGAGCGTACAGCTTTGAAGAAGACGAGGTTAACCACTTCAGGAACATCAATCCCTGTATCGAGCATATCTACAGAAATGGCAATTTGTGGATCAGCCAGATATTTCTTACTGAAGCTATCAATCAAGCTCTGTGCATACTTGGTCGAGTGTGTGATCACACGGGCAAACTTGCCATCATAGTGCGGATAGTTTTTATCAAAGCGTTCAGCAATGAAATTGGCATGATTCTGATTGACTGCAAAGATGATAGTTTTACCCAACATATCACCACCTTCAACCTTGATGCCATTTTCCATCAAGTGCTGAAGCATCTTGTCTACCGTACCAGTGTTGAACAGTTCCTTATTGATCTCGGATGCCGTTACCTCATCAGGTGCATCACCACCATCCCAAGCCAGCTCATCCCAATGCAGTTTCTCTTCTTCTGAAAGCTCATCATATTTCACACCTTCACGCATGAACTTCAATGGTACTGAATAAGCTTTAGGTGGTACGAGATAACCATCGGTAATGGCTTGGTTTAAATCGTAGTAATCGGTTGGGACACCGCTTTCCAAGCCAAACAGTGCATATGTATCACGATCTACTTCATCGCGTGGCGTAGCTGTCAAACCGACAAGCAAACTGTCAAAGTATTTAAAAATCTCACCAAATTTTTGGTACACGCTACGATGGGCTTCATCGACAATAATCAGGTCAAACATACCTGTGCCGTATTTACGTGTGCCATCAGCATTCATTTCATCAATCAGCCCCATCATGGTCTGATAGGTAGAAAGATAAACCCGTCCATTCTGGGTTTTACTTTCTACCAAATTGACAGGTGCAGAATCAGGTAAATTGGCTTTAAAGGCATTAGTGGCCTGTACCACCAGTGAAGTACGATCGGCAAGGAACAGGACTTTCTGTACCACATTGGCTTTCATCAGTACATCCACTAAAGCAATGGCGGTACGTGTTTTCCCTGTACCTGTTGCCATGATGAGCAAGCCTGCACGTTCTTTACGTTGAAATGCTGCAAGCATGGCTTTAATGGCACGGGTCTGATAGTAACGCTCGACAATATTGGCATTGATTGGGAAGCTGCCAAGATCAGGGTTATTTTTACGTCTTTCGATCAGACGCTTCAGTTCAGCCTGCGTATAGAAGCCATGCACCAAACGCGGTGGGCCACCTTGTACATCATTCCAAAGACGGGTGCGGTAGCCATTGGTATAAAAAATGACAGGCCGTTGTCCAGTTTGCTGCTCTAAACAATCGGCATAAAGTTTTGCCTGTTGTTGACCCACTTCAGGATCAACCGATGTACGTTTAGCTTCTACCAACGCCAAAGGTAAGCCATTGGCATCATAGAGTACATAATCTACTGAACCTTTACCTGATGTGCTTGGCATTCCTGTTACGGGAATTTCTTCTCGTGCAGTAACACCAATTTCCCAACCTGCTTCTTCAAGCAGCAGGTCAATTTTAAGCTTACGGGTTTCATCTTCTTTATAGTCGGTGTGGTCTTGAACTTTGCTATTGGCAAGTTTGGCTTGTTCAACTTCCTGACGTTTCTGCGCTAGATCTACATCAATGTTGGCGAGCAGTTTTTCACGCTCTTCTAGGCTTGCAGAGAGTTCTAATAATTTTTGTTCACGTTCACGCAGAGCTTTATGCTGATCAGCAAATTCCTTTTCTTTGGCTTCTGCTTGCTTCTGTAGCTGTTCTTGGTTAGCAGTGACTGGTTGTGTAGTTTCTGCGTTAGGAATCAGTTTAGGGTTAAATAGAATCGCCTGAGAGCGATCTTTTGATGGTGAACCATAATTACGCTCAAACCAGACAAAGATCAGGAACAGATGGCTAATGTGTTTAACCGTTTCCTCAGTAGTCAATTGCTTGAATTTTTTACCATGTACCGCACTGTTGCCGACCATGCGAATATTATCCATCTTGTCCCAAATGTAGGGCGGGATAATTTCCTTAAACTTTACATCGGTGATCAGGCTATACAGCGATGGATCATAGGGTTGAGTAAGTTTTTTATCGTATTGATATAGCCAAAAGACAAGGTTTTCTAATGAATTTCGGGCAAACATTAAAGCGGCTTGAGGGGAAATATACACAAGCTTTTCAGCTTCCTTCGCGGTGAGTGCTAGCTTGCTAAACTCAGGCTCTAAAAACTGAAAGTTGCTCATATATACCCCTCAAAATATTTTATAAATTTCCGCTAAATGCTTTGTTTTGTAATGTGTTAAATAATTTTTCAAACGAAGAACTACTATTTTGAAATAATACATTATTTTTCATTAACTTATTTTTAAAATTAACGAATTTGTCTTGTTCGTCTAATGGTGGAAGATACATTTCGATATTAACCATTCTTTTTAGTCCCAAATCACGGTTGGCTATTCCATGGGTATATCTTTGGGATTGCTCATAACAGTATTGGGTATTTAACATCGATACGAGCCACTCAGCTCTTACTTTATCGTGATTTGTTTTTAATAAAGCAACATGAACCCAAACGGCAAAATCTATATCTGTATCTACAACAGCTGCTAAACCAGTTGTTCCACCTTTAGTATAAAGAATATCGCCCCTAGTAGGTTTACACTTTTTCCAATGTATCTGTGCATCTTCTTCTGTTATGAATTTTAAATCTTCCCAAATTATTTTGCCTGCTCTTACATGTCGAGTAGACAAAAAAGGAATTCCCGTTTCTGAATAATTTGGACTAACGTGTGGGCCATCTTTTGCAGAATGAACAACATCACCCAATTTACCTAAATTCCATTCTTTAGGATTACTTACAGGATCACCAAACATATCGACAAAGGTAGTTTGTAAAAGCTGATCTAACTTTTTAATTGATTGTTGGCGCTTTTTACGTAATTCATCTGCTTTGTCTAGGATTGAAGCAATTCTGCGTTGTTCATCAATTGGTGGTAGAAAGATTTCCACGTTCAAAAGATCACTTTTCCCTAAGTTAATCTGTAATCCACCACTCGCAAACTTTTTATAATATTTTCTAGTCTTTGGATCATTTAATACATATTGAAGGTATTTATTATCTACTTTAGAAGAATTTTTGATAACTAGTTTACCAACTCGTTGATTCAATAAAATATTTTTACCATTTGTTTGCACCAAAGTCGGAACACCTAAAAGTTTTGGATCGTTTGCCAAGTCCGTCATCGCAATCACAAGATCACCATCCTGCAATAAAAAACTTTTAAATTTCTCTGCGAAACTATCAGGTAGATAACGTGAGTTATATTCGATGTCAAAAATACCACCCAGTCGAATATTACTCATTCGACAACTTAAAGTATTCGACTCTTCTACATAATCTGTTGATTTGAAAGCATAGCCATTTTGCAAATCACAAATTTCTGAGAGCTTAATCTTTGTCATTTAAACAACTCCTTAAGCTCATTCATTCCTTCTAGAATTTCCTGTTCAAGCAAATCTAAATCCGCCAAAATCTTATTTGGCGATTCATATTCAACTTGCTCATATACCATTTCCTTATAACGGTTAATCGACAAATCATAACCATTGGCAGCAATATCAGCTTTATCCACCAAGAAACTTTGCTCAGTCGCTTTGCGATCAACCTCAGCATCCAAGTTTTTAAAACGGGCAATAATGTCAGGAATATTGTTATTTTCATGCTTAGAAGCATCGAGTTCATTTCGCTTATCATCCAGCGAATAACCATCTGCCTGCATGTCATAGAACCAAACTTTATCCGTACCACCAGATTCAGTTTTGGTGAAAATCAGAATAGCAGTCGAAACCCCTGCATACGGCTTAAATACACCTGAAGGCATGGAGATAATCGCTTCAAGTTTTTGCTCTTCCACAATCTTCTGACGCAAATCTTTATGTGCTTTAGAAGAACCGAATAACACACCATCAGGCACAATGATCGCAGCACGACCACCTGTTTTTAGAATACGCAAGAATAAGGCTAAAAATAGAAGTTCAGTCTTTTTAGTTTTGACAATTGCCTGAATATTCTTGGCACAGCTTTCGTAGTCCAGGCTGCCTGCAAATGGTGGGTTTGCAAGGATCAGACTGAATTGGCTTTCAATATGCGAATGCGCTTCGCTTAAAGAATCACGGTTTTCAATACTAGGGTTTTCAACACCATGCAGCATCATGTTCATTGAACCAATACGAAGCATAGTGCTGTCAAAGTCATAACCAAAGAAGGTTTCTTCACTAAAGCGTTTTGCTGCTTCAGGATTGGCGAAAATCTCGGTGCTATAATGTTCGTTTAAATATTCACTGGCTGCAACGAGGAAGCCTGCTGTACCACATGCAGGATCACAGATGGTATCCGTGGGTTTCGGCTGCATCAGATCCACAATCATCTTAATGATATGACGAGGAGTACGGAACTGACCGTTCTGACCTGCTGAAGCGATCTTACCGAGCATGTACTCGTAAATATCACCCTTAGTATCTTTATCATCCATTGGTACTTCAGCCAACAGATCAACTACTTTAGTTAAAAGTGCAGCATTTGGAATAGTAAAACGAGCATCTTTCATGTGATGACTGTAGGTGGTGTCATCTTGGCTGCCAATGCTTTTAATGAAGGGAAAAACTTCATTGGCGATGGTGTCATAAAGCTGGGTCGGATCACCAAGCGTAATAAATTTTGACCAACGTAAATGGTCTTGTTCAGGTGTGAAAATTGGCTTTTCTACAGCAGTTTTTAGGCGGTTGGCTTTCTTTTCTTTAGTGATCTGAATTTCATCGAGTCGGCGGATAAACAGCAGATAAGTCATTTGTTCCATAACTTCTAAAGGATTGGAAATACCACCACTCCAAAAAGAGTTCCATATCTGGTCAATTTTGCTTTTAATTTCGCCTGTAATCACACTGATGACTCTCAAATTTCTTTGAGGTCTATTGTCTTGGATTTGAAGTGGAAAAGCTATGAGGAAATAATAAGATGCGACAAGAGTTGGCGTTGAACTTATGGTAATAACTCTTTTGCATTGGTCTCTAATGCTCGTGCAATTTCATAAAGTTTTTCGACAGTGAGGTTGACCTCGCCACGTTCAATACGCCCCATATAGCTCCGATCAATTCCACATTGAAGTGCAAGAGATTCTTGTGTGATATTGGATTGTGTTCTTTTGTGACGGATCGACTGCCCAATTTTTGATGCTAATTCTGTCATTTTTACTAAAAAGTATAAAAAACAGTAATATCAGCAATTGAGGACTATACATCCACGGATTATAATCCTCTTTTCGTGTTATGAGATCAATCTGATGGCTAAACCTACTCCATTACCTTTCTATGATGAGTTCATGACAATTTTTAAGAATCATAATATCTCGAATTGGGAGGCTAAAGATTTTGTCAAATTGATAATGGGTAACAATGTAAAAATTAATAAAAAAAATCAATTTGAAATTTATAAAGCACTAAAGATACTTGTTCGTTATAAATATTTGAGTATTGATCCATCCCAATCGACACAAAATCGATTCAGCTACTGTGAAACAGAGTTAATGAATGAATTAAGAGTAAGTCCAATTCTTAATAAATTGGGACAAATATTTGAATTAAAGGAACTAGAACTCTTAAAACAGATTCAAGAAAAGGAACATAACATTTCTTTTATAAAATCACTTTGTGAAGATAATCCTGAAGTAACAGATTTTTTAAACAAAAAAATAGAAAAATTAAATGATGAAATTAGCTTAATCAAAAGCAATATATCTCTAATGGAAAATATTTTGGCGTAGATTTTAGCCAAAATTGAAATGTGCTGAATTTTTTTAGGAGTTTAAGTTGAGGTATTTCTAATGTGTAGCCAAATTTAGTGGCTATTCAAAAATTCCATAATATATACTATACATTACTATCTGGATGCGATTGATAAACCTCAAATATCTCATACTGCTATTTGCCCAAAGTGTGCTGTGGATGCGGTACTTGGTTCTGTCTCTGGCATTAAGATTAATAAAAGTCTGCTACAAAAAATGCAGAAACATTGGTTTTAATTTCGCAGAAAAAGAGTGCCCAGTGAGGCTCGGACTTTCATCACATGGAATCTAATGTCTCATGATCACCAAACACTTTTAGAAAAAAACAGGTTACTCTTGACTATGAAATAGCACATCTTTTTTGTGTCGCAATTTAGCTCAAACCTAATCTGGCGCTGGCACCAGAAAAACTGGGTAGCTGTCAGCTTAGGCCTGAGCTAGTACAACTAAATATTTAAAGTTAACCAATTAAGTTAAGGTATTCCTGTTCAGTTAATACCTTAACGCCTTTATCACGAGCTGCATTAATCTTAGTTTCACCGACCTTGTCGCCAGTTACCAGATAGGTAGTTTTACCGGTAACAGTTTTAGCCACTTTAGCTCCAAGTGCTTTTGCATTCTTTTCCATATCGTCACGGGAACCTTGTTGCATTGAGCCAGTAAATACAACGACTGCTCCAGCTATAGGCGAATCTAAACTTTCTCTATCAGACTTCTTGGGCGTAACACTTAAGTTGAAACCGAGGTTATATACTTTAAAAAACTCTTCTTTAATATTTGCTAAACCTTCAACAATAGCTTCTGCACTTAATTGTGCAAATCCATCTATTTTCACCATATCCTCGACTGATATTTCGAAAACCTGAACTATGGCATGATGCTGAAGTAATTTCTCACAGTTTCCGCCAGCTAATCGGGTTACCCCAAATGCTGCAAGAAATCTCCAATCCTCTATTTCAATTTCTCTACTTGCTTGGAGTTGATCGATAAGATTCTGCGATGTTTTCTCCCCAAATCCAAACTCGACAAATTGATGCTTAGGAATCTGATAGATTTCGTGGATGTGCTTAATACCTTGATTAGCTATTTTTTCAATCACTTTTGGCCCAAAACCATCGACATTACCCAATGTTTTAAAAAAATGAATCAGTGTATTCTCGGTTTGAGCAGGACAGTCTGATTTATTCGGGCAAATTAAATGATCGCCTTCCCAAATAAGGTGAGCATCACAACTAGGACAATTTTCAGGTAACTCTGGCTCTACTGATTTAATAACTTCTTCAATTTTTGGAATAACTAAGCCACTTCTAACTAGCTTAATGATTGCGCTAGGACCAACTCCATTTTTCTTCACCATCCTATAATTATGAACAGTTACCCTGCTTAAAGTAGCCCCACTAAGTTTGGTCGGAACCAATTCAGCTACTGGTGAAACTCGACCAGTCCTTGAGGTCTGAGGAATAACTTTCAATACTTCGACTTCAGCCGATTCATCATTCACTTTAAACGCGATTTGCCACCTATGAAATCTTCTCGTAGAACCCATATGCTCTTTAATCGGCGCATTTGTTGATTCTAAGACTAATCCATCAATATCAAAATCAACTGAGTTCCATATACTTTCAAGAATACTCTCAAAGTTTGACAACAACTCCTCTATACTTCCCGTCCAGCTATCTAATAGCGAAAAAGGGTAGAAGACACAAGCACCGTCATCAATTGCATTTTGAACATCTTCATCAACTTTCTTTTCAGCAATAATTGCTGCTTGGATATTGCGTGAGTTTTCAAACTTTTCACTCAACACTTTATTAAAGTAACTTTTCTTGATTACTATTTCGCCAGGTCCTAAACCCCTTCCTGCATTTTTTGCTACTCTGAGTCCTCGTTCAAATGCACGAGTAATATCTTGACCTCTTGTCCCATCACCTCGGGTGTAGAGAGTTATACCATCATCATAAGCAGCATAACCATCAAGTTTTGGTGTAACCCTAATCTCAATTAAATTTTGATCAAATTCAATTTCTGATGCGGCTTTAGTAATTCTTTCAGTCCATTTTTTAATTTCTTCAAAAGAATATGCTTTATCAGTAGAAAGCATTTTCTTTGGAAGTGGAACAGTCTTGCTATCGATTAAAACTTCAGGCTCTACACTTAATAAGAATGGATTATCTGGATCAAGAGTTTTGAAGTAGCTAAGATATTCATCATACTTATCATCTTCAATAATCGGATAACCAGATCTGTAAAAAGCATTGGCAGCTTTAAGCAATATTTCCAATTCTTCCAAACTGTAATCATTAGAAGAAAATAACTTCTCTGCATCGTCTATATTTAAATTAAGCCCTAGCTTTTCAATAATGGCGATTTGGTTGTCGTTAAATTTATAGTTAGACATTACTGCTACCCTTATACTGCCATTTGAAAATCTAATTGAGTTCTACTTGAAACACTTGAGTTCATGGTGACACCTAAAATTCCTGTACGACCCACTTGCCAGTCAATATTTTCAACCGTAGTTAAAGCAGCAACTGCGGGGAACTTATACGCCGTTGCCCAACGTGGTTCACGACTTAAGAAACCCAATTGTTTTTGCTGCTTTAAGCTGTCCACTTTAATAACCAGGCCATCAATTTCAACACTCAAATTCGCACGTTTCGCATTAATTTCTTCATAGCATTGCTGCACTTCCTGAATGCTGTCACAAATAAAATGACATTCACCTACCGCAAAACCAAATTGAGTGAGCCATTCCAGGCTGGCAAACATGGTGGTCTGACCATGATGGGGTTCGCACTGCGCAATACCATAGGCATAAAATGCCAAAGGTCGTGATGCCGCAA
The DNA here is from genome assembly GCF_013004315.1 of Acinetobacter sp. ANC 5378. NCBI lineage: Bacteria > Pseudomonadati > Pseudomonadota > Gammaproteobacteria > Moraxellales > Moraxellaceae > Acinetobacter > Acinetobacter sp. ANC 5378. The sequence continues at coordinate 21,144 of NZ_JABERK010000074.1, read as the reverse complement.
TTCCTGGATCTAGCTGACGCAGACTGCCTGCAGCTGCATTACGCGGATTAGCAAAGGTTTTTTCACCTTTGGCTTCATTTTCAGCATTGAGTTTTTCAAAGCCCGCTTTAGGGATGAGCACTTCACCACGCACTTCTAATAGCGCTGGAACTGGACCTTGAGCAGACGAAAGCACTTTTGGCAAGTTACGAATGGTTTTGACATTATGGGTAATATCTTCGCCCGTTTCGCCATCTCCTCGTGTCACCCCACGAACCAGCACCCCATTTTCATACCATAGGGAAATCGCCAAGCCATCGAACTTCAATTCGACATCGTATTGAATTTTTTGATTCGGCAAACGCTCTTCTACACGGCGCGCAAAAGCAAACAGGTCTTCTTGGTTAAATACATTCCCCAATGACAGCATTGGTACCTTATGGGTCACGCTTGCAAATTTAGAGAGTGCTTTGCCACCGACTTTATTGGTCGGGGTATCGGCTTGTACACATTCTGGATATTGCTCTTCTAAAGCCTTGAGCTGATGAAAGAGTTGATCATATTCACTATCTTCAATGCTTGGTTGATCCATCACATAATAGGCGTGGTTATGCTTGGCTAAAATTTGAATCAATTGACGCATTTGCGCTTTGATAGTTGAATCCTGGGTCATACACTCACCATAAAAAAGGGCGGTTGATTTCCGCCCTTAAAAATATTTTATCTACTCGCTATTATAGAAATCGAGTCCGTCAGTTTCAAACTAAACTTCTACAGTTTGTCCTGCACGATAGTCGATTGCATGATGACGCCATTGCTCACGCAACTGAGGTGTGAATTCCTGATTGTTCTGATCATAGACGGTGCCATCAATTTCACGCGCAATCAGACGTGAAAGACTGTCCATGGTATCAAAGGCATTTTGCACATCACTATGTGGCAAGGCCAGGAAGAATGCCAAACCTTTCACTTGTTCAGTGGACAAGGTTTCAAGGTCAAAACCGGCTGCACCTTCATCGGTAATTTGCAAGACTGAAAACAGTAATTTGCTGTCGTCTTGATTGTAGCGATGGAAACACGCCATTTCACCAAAACGTAGACCATACTTAAGCAATACTTTTAAAGTTTTTTCACCTGAAAGTACGCGGCGTTCCGGGTAAACATTTAACGCAATAAACTCAACCGCAGTTGATAAGGCACTTTCTTCATCAACGCGTTGCTGTTCATGCAAATGTTCATCCAAAATACTGCTTTCATCTTCAAACTCTGAAATTTCAGCTTTTTCGATATTCGCATTTACGCTATGTTCTGCTGAATCTTTTGTTACCGTTTGTTCAGCTTGAATCGTTTGCTCTTTTACAGCATCTGTTTTTGATTCAACTTGATTGGTTGTTTCTGCTGCAGCGACTACTGGCGCTTTAACTTCAGCATTTTCAGATTTTGTTTCTGCTTTTTTTGCATCTTGAGCCAGCTCAACAGCCGATTCCGCTAACTTGGGTTCAACACGTTCTATACTTGATGGCTCATTGGCACTTTGTAATTGATCACGGACATGGCGAGGAATCACGGGTTGCTGGCTATCTGTGTCTACATGAAGTTCTGAATCTAATGAAGGTGCTGCATTAGCAGGTTTTTTAAAAAGTATTCTTAAACCGAATAACATAATGATAACGGCGATAATAATACCAACGACGGTGGTGATTTCCATACTATGACTCCGCGACTAAACCGTATTCTTTTGCCTGTTCCAAATCGACAGTGACTAATTTTGATGTACCAGGTTCTGGCATGGTAACACCTAACAAATCGGTTGCCATCGTCATTGCAACTTTATTATGGGTAATGTAAATGAATTGAACTTGTTCAGAAAGTTCTTTTACCAAATTACAAAACCGTCCCACGTTTGCATCATCCAAAGGGGCATCTACCTCATCCAGAACACAGAACGGTGCCGGATTTAAACGGAAGATTGCAAACACCAATGCCAATGCTGTTAACGCTTTTTCACCACCAGACAAGAGTGCCAAAGAGCTATTACGTTTACCCGGTGGTCGAGCCATTAGTTTTACACCCGATTGCCAGTCATCTTCAAGACTTAAACTCGCTTCTCCACCATTAAATACTTTAGGGAACAAATCCTGTAGCTCGAGATTGACCTGATCAAAGGTGGTCATAAACAACTTGCGGGTTTCCTGATCAATACTTTTCATGGCCCCTTGTAATTGATCAACCGTTTTTTCCAAGTCTTCAATTTGATGGCTCAGCTCTTCAAAGCGCTTGGATACTTCTTCGTATTCTTCAGAAGCAGCCAAATTAACTGCACCCAATTTTTCAAAGCGTTGTTGGGCTTTTTCCAGTTGTTGTTGATGTGAAACCAGGTCAATATTTAAACCGCTAATGACTTCACTATTCAATGCATTCAGTTGTTCTGAATAATGTTGAAAATCCGATTTGGCCACTTGCCAGGCCAGACGCTTTTCTTCCAGTTGACCGCGTAATTTCTCGTCCTGCTGTTGATGCTGATGACGTTGTTCGGTCAACTGTTGCTGTTTTTCTTGAATATTATTCAGTTCAACTTGCCATTCATTCCAGGTCTTTTGCAACTTCTCTGTGACTTGTGATTGTTGATTAAATTGTGATTCAAGTGCTGGCAGTTCTAGCTGGACCGGATCGACAAATTTTTTCGCCTGTTCCATTTGCGCAATAATCTGCTGATATTGTGCTTTTGAGAAGGAAGCATCTTTTTCCAGCAATTCAACTTGTTGCCCAGTTTGTGTAGCCTGACGACGTAGCAGCTCCAATTCCTGTTGCGCTTGCTGCCACGTGTGCTGGTTATTTTCCAGCTGTTCGGTGAGTTCTTCAACCTGAAATTGCAGAGTCTTATAATTCGGTAAAGCCTGCTCAAGTTTTAAATTCAAGGCATGCAAATCAATTTCCAGATCATCTTTTTGCATGGCATCTTCTTCAAGCTGCGCATCGAGTTGCTGTAACTGATTTTGCAATTGTTGTTTCTGTACTGAAAATGCCTGAGCCGTACTTTGTACTTTCGCAATATTGACATCAAGCTGTTGCAAGGCCTTTTGCTGTTGCTTTAACTGGTCTTGCTGATCTTGAATGTTTTTTTGCAGCGTTTGAATCTGTTGGAAGATTTCCGGCAATTGTTGTTCCGCAGCTTCAAGCTGCGGCAACTGCTGTGCAAGTGCCGTTTCAATTTCATCTAAACGGATACGATGGCTGAGTGCCCCTTGCCCGGCTTGGCTTGCCTCATCATAAAATAAACCAATCACCCAATCCGCACCCACATGATAGCCATCCAGACTTAAGATGGACTGACCGATGCTTAATTGTGATTGTAAAGACAAGGCCTGTTTGAGACTGTCCGCAACCGCAACCTGCTGCCAAATGGAATGTTGTGGCGACTCAATCCAGTCAGCCAAACAAGGCAACCCAGCCAATTGAATGTGATCTTGCGAACTATTGCTTTTCAACTGACGGGCAATACTTTCAGCGAAATCAGCATCCGCATCTAATACCTGTGCAGAAAGCCATTTTGCCAAAAACTTTTCAATCAGATTGGCATGTGCTTTGGCCTGATCTTTCAGCTTCAATACTTGCATCAACTGCACAGCATTATTCTGAACTTTCGGACTATTCTTAATCAGCAACTGATTGAGATTTTTCTGTTCTGATTGCAACACCTGAATCGCAGATTTCAAACTTGAAACATCATTTTTCTGCTGTGCATACTGCGCTTGCACTGACTCTAATGTTTGTTTCTGGGTTTGAGTCGCTTGTTCTAATTGCTCAATCTGCTGACCAAGCTGAGATTTTTCACTTTCAAGCTGTGCAATATCATCTTGCTGATCTTGGTGTTGAAGCTGTGCTGTTTGCTGTTGCAGAGTCTGCTTTTGCTGTTCGATCCGGGCAATATTTTTCGCCAACTGCTCACTTTGCGCCAGCATCTGCATTTTTTGCTGTTGCTGCTTCTCAACTTGGGTTTTGACCAGTTCAAACTGTTGCTGCACTTGCTGCTGCTGTGCCTTTAAATCAGCAAAACTTTGGCTCTGGTCTTGGTTCTGACTTTCTTGCTGTTGTAATTGCTCTGCCTGCTGTTCATGTTGCGATTGCAAAGTTTCGATTTGCAATTCAATTAATTGTAGTCGTTCTTTGGTTTGTAGCTTTTGTTGTTCGAGCTGAGTTAAAGTCGAACTATTTTTCTGGAACAAAGACTGTTTCTGTTCCAGGGTCATTTTCAATTCAGACAGTTTTTTCTCAGCCTGTTGCCACTCATTTTGCAGTGGTGTGGACTGCTGAATCAGGCGCTGGAACAGTTCACTGGTCGCCGTTAAATCATGTTCCAGAGTGCTTAATTCCGAACGAACCAGCTTAAAAGTATCGCCCAACTCATTCATTTGCAGGGTATATTCTTGCTGCAAGCGGCTACTTTGTTCACATTGAAAAGACAACACTTCAACTTTGATGGTGCGAATCTGGGTTTCCAGTTCTTTATATTGAATCGCGCTTTCAGACTGACGTTTCAGGGTTTTCAGCTGTGACTTCAGCTCTGAAGCAATATCTTCAAGCCGCGATAAATTTTGTGTGGTGTGATCGAGATGCAACAAGGTTTCACGACGACGTGCCTGATAACGCGAAACACCCGCAGCTTCTTCAATATACACCCGCATTTCTTCAGGTTTGGCATCGACCAGACGGTTAATCATGCCCTGTTCAATAATCGCGTATGAACGTGGCCCAAGACCAGTGCCCAAGAAAATATCGGTGATATCACGACGACGGCACTTGGTACCATTTAAGAAATATTCAGACTTGCCATCACGGTTGACCTGACGACGCACCGCCAATTCATTATAGGCATTGTATGCACCACCGAGCTTGCCATAGGTATTGTCAAAACGCAGTTCAACACTGGCTACGCCTACAGGTTTACGTTTAGCCGTACCGGTAAAAATGACATCTTGCATGCTGCCACCACGCAGTTGGCGTGCACTTGATTCCCCCATCACCCAACGGATGGCATCAATCACATTAGATTTACCACAACCATTTGGCCCAACAACAGCGGTACGATTCGCCTTGAAATGTAAAGTCGTACTATCGGCAAAAGATTTAAAGCCGGAAAGTTTTAAGCTGCTTAAACGCATAATGTCCTGATCAACGTCGTGAACGTCTTGCCCATGCAAGTTCGATTTGTTTCATCCGTGTTAGAGATTCCAACACAAGGTTGCGCAAGTGTCGACAAAAATCATCCATAAATAAAGTAGCTTGTTGTGATTTTCGGATCAAAACTGCATCAGTCACCAATTTAAACAGTTCAAATGATTCCTCTAGCTCGCGACGAGAGATATTTAAGGTTAAAAAATAGCTGCGGCGCATTGAGGGTAACAGCTCTCGATAGAACTTCATCAAATAAGGATTGCTTACCATTTCGTGCTGACGCGCCATACCTTGAAAGATTAAATCATAGAATTTTTCAGTATGTCCCTGACGTGTCTCTTCATGCAATTGCTGCAATAATGCCTGAATTCTTTCAGCTTCATGGCTGCGCCAGGTTTCCGCCACCCGATGCACAATTTGTCCCAATAGCAACGCGCTCATATCAAATAAAGCACGAACTTGTTGCGCAGACATTTCTGACACAACTGCACCACGGCGCGGGTAAATTTCAATCAGTTGCGTGCGTTCCAACAGCAATAATGCTTCACGCACGGAGCCACGACTGACATCGAGTTCAGCCGAAATCCGCAACTCTTGAATGCGTTCACCTTCAACCAATTCACCACGAATAATTTGCTCACTAATATGCTTCGCAATTTGTTCGGACAAACTGTCTTTTTCCTGTTGTTGCATACTCGTCCTATCTTGTTTTTATAAGATGCAATCGAAAAATTTTCACACGTCTAGATTGACCCTGTTATTTTTACTGCGTTTAATCAATTTAAAAAATGACATTGTCAGACAATTATTAAGTCTTTAAGGCCAATTTAATTTTTTTAACATGGCTCAACTGGATTAAACATTCAATCTTATCTATTGATTAACCTTACATTACATCAATAATCATTTTATTTTTATATTTAAATATAAAAAGATGCGAACAGTTTAACCGTAGCGCACCTTTAAAATCTGTTTTGATCACTTATTTTAAAAAATTAGAAATAAGTCGAAAAACCCTGATAGATAAAATATATACCTACCGTAGTTAAAAGGCAGGCAAAACATCTTTTCAGCATCGCTGGAGACAACTTATGCGCCACTTTTGCCCCAAGTTTTGCAGTAATGAAGCTCATTACACTAATGCCGATAAAGGCATAAATATGCACATAACCAATACTATGCGGTACTTCAACCGAGGTATTCGAGCCAAACCACATAAAACCTAGTGCCCCGGCAATCGCAATGGGTAAGCCACCTGCTGCAGAGGTTGCTACCGCTTTTTGGATCACCACACCATGACGGATTAAATACGGGACGGTAAGACTGCCCCCACCGATGCCGAAAATAGCCGATGCAATCCCGATGCCTCCACCTGCAAGCAGTTGCATGCCTTTAGACGGTAAATGATGCGACGGATCAACGGGTTTACTTGCACCGTTAAACATGCCATATGCGACCCAGACCGCAAAGAATCCAATCAGTAACTGTAAGCCTTGACCCGACATATAGTCAGCAATACCAGCACCTAAAAATGAGCCTAAAGCCAGACCTGGAGCTAAATTACGGAATACATTCCACATTACCGCACCGCGTTTATGATGCGCTGAGACAGAGCTTATTGAGGTCACAATAATGGTCGCCAATGAGGTACCGACGGCCAAATGCATAATGACTGAAGGATCATACTGCAGCTGCGTGAACACAATATATAAAATTGGCACAATAATCAGGCCGCCACCGACACCAAACAGTCCAGCGGCAAAACCAGCCATTGCACCAATCAATAAATATATGATTAACTCCATTATTCACATTCCACTGTTGCTTAGATTTAAATGGATTTAGAGACTCGACAACTGCAAAAAATCCTCGACGAAGCTCATCAGCTCCCTGAAGTTTTAATACTGAAACCAGTCACGACTTCAACCAATGATGATGTACGGGAAATTGCACTCAAAGGCGTTCAGAACGTTTTAGTCTGTAGTACCAGACAAACTCAAGGTCGTGGACAACGTCAACGACAATGGGTCTCCCCTGAAGGGAACATCTATTTAAGCACATTGCTGAATACGCGAACACCCATTGATGGTCGGCTTGCCCTTGAAATTGCATTAAATATTTTACAAATGCCGAGTCTGAAGAACTTGGATTTACAAGTGAAATGGCCGAATGATCTTTATAGCACCCAGGGCAAATGGGGCGGAATTCTGGTTGAACCGCTTTCCCCGCATCAGGTGATTGTCGGTGTAGGGATCAATCTTGAACCCATTCCCAAAGAAAATATTGACCAACATGCAACTTCACTCAGTGAATTGGGCTTGACCCATATTTCTCGTATTCAGCTTGTTGCAGAGTTATATATGGCGATTCAACAGGCCAGTGAATGGTTTGATCATCATTGTTATAACCTTGCTGCCCGTTTCAATCACTATGCGGCTTTCAAAAATCAGGCGGTTGAATTTGAGCATCATTCGGGGCTATGTTCAGGTACCTTTTTAGGGATTCAGGATGATGGTGCGGTCAACATTGAAACCAGCGAAGGCTTAAAACAATTTTATCAAGGGCGCTTACGCCGCTTAGAAACCTCTCTTTAGAGAAATGCAATGAAGAATTTATGGTTAGATATTGGGAATACCCGTCTAAAATATTGGATTACCGATAATAATCAAGTCATCGAACATACTGCAGAAATGCATCTACAGTCGCCTGCCGATCTACTTTTAGGTCTGATTCAGCACTTTAAAAGTTTGAACCTGAATAATGTGGGTGTCTCTTCGGTACAAGACAAGAAAAACAACGACCGTATTCAATACATCTTAAAAAGTCTTGGTATTCGAGTGGTGTTTGCTCAAGTGCAGGCTGAATATGCCGGTTTAAGTTGTGGTTATGATAATACCAGCCAACTCGGTATTGATCGCTGGTTACAGGTTTTGGCTGTCGCACGTGATCCAGAGCAAAATTATTGTGTGATTAGCTGCGGGACGGCTTTGACCATTGATCTTGTGGATGGCTTACAGCATTTGGGCGGTTATATTTTACCGAACCTGTATTTACAGCGAGATTCCCTGATTCAAAACACCAAGGGCATTAAGATTCCTGATGCAGCCTTTGATGCATTGACACCGGGACGCAATACCATAGATGCGGTACATCATGGCATTTTATTAGGGCTGGTGAGTAGCATTGAAAAGGTGCTAGAGCAATCACCTCGACAACTGATTTTAACAGGCGGTGACGCGCCTTTATTCGCCAATTTTTTACAACAATACCATCCGATTATAGAAACCGATTTATTGTTGAAAGGTCTACAGCGCTATATTCAGTATTATGCTGAAATGAGATAAGGTTGAATTGTCTGCCAGACCTCTGGCAGTTCCATACATCCTTCTGAATCAATAAAATGTCACTGACAGGGTTAAAGATATTGATCTATTGTTTAAAGATTACTGTGCCAATTTATTTGAAATTTAGCTATAGCAAAGGTTTCAGAATATCCCAAACTTGTTTAAATTCTTCAAAACCATCGCTTCGCATAAAATGCCCCGCATGCTTCACCTCTTGCATTTGGGCATTAATAAAGTGCCCTAACAGGACAGCTTTAGGTGGAGACACATAAGGATCATTGCAGGAAAACAGTAAAAACCGGGTCGCAATCTATTTTTGCAAAATGGCCATGTCTAATTTTGCCTGCCGAATAAAACCGTCCAATTCGGGCAATGCAGTTAATTTATCTTTAAAACCGGCAACCAAAATCAGCCCTTTAATTTGAGTCTGGCTGAGTGCCTGAGTTAAAAAATGCAAGCTCGCAAGACAGCCCAGACTATGCGCAACAATAATACTTTCTGGATCTAATTTTGGCATTTGCATCTGCAACGATTGTTGCCATATTTGAAAATTAGGCGCGTTTGCATCGGGTAGTATCAGACGTCTTGCAAGATGACCTGAATGTTGAACCTGTTGGCTGAGCCATGGAAACCAGTGATCATTCTGTGATTCCTGATCACCATGCACGATATAAACTTTCTTTTGATTTTGTAATGCTGACATATCTTTTCTTCTTGTTATGGACAATTTTATTATGGTTTCATTTTTATCTCATTTCATAACAATAGGTAGAGTTGTTTTGTATTTCTCATTTTAATTTTATTTAACCTACAACTTCACAAAAAATTATTTCTAAGTTTTAAAATTCCTAAATGATCTGATAAAAACAAAAAAGGCGCATAGAGCGCCTTTTTTTACGAAAAAATATAATCTTACTTCTTGTCGTTTCCACCGAACAATGGTCCCATACCGCCACCACCGCCGAATTTATTTTGCATACCACTCAATGATTTCATCATTTTTGCCATGCCTGACGGATTGGCAAATTTCTTCATCATTTTCGCCATTTGCGCATGTTGTTTAATCAGTTTATTGACTTCAACAACTTCCATACCACAACCCGCTGCAATACGTTTTTTACGGCTCGGGTTCATCAGGTCTGGATTACGGCGTTCTTTAATGGTCATCGACTGGATAATCGCTTCCATTTTTTTCACTTGCTTTTCAGGGTTCGCTTGCGCAATCGCATCTTGAATCCCTGAATTGCTCATGCCAGGCAACTTGTCCAAGAAGCCCATCATGCCGCCCATTTTATTCATTTGCTCAAATTGCATCAGCATATCTTCAAAGTTGAAGCTACCGCCTTTTTGCAATTTTTTCGCCATTTTTTCGGCTTTTTCTTTGTCGATCTTGCGTTCAACTTCTTCGACCAAAGAAAGCACGTCACCCATACCCAAGATACGTTGTGCAATACGCTCAGGATGGAATGGCTCTAGGGCATCGAGTTTTTCACCCATACCCAGGAATTTGATTGGTTTACCCGTAATGGCGCGAACCGAAAGTGCCGCACCACCGCGTGCATCGCCATCCGTTTTGGTCAGGATCACACCGGTTAAAGGCAATGCATCATTAAAGGCTTTTGCAGTATTCGCCGCATCCTGACCGGTCATGGCATCAACCACAAATAGGGTTTCAGTTGGCTTAATGGCTGCGTGAAGCGCTTTAATTTCGTCCATCATGTCGTCATCGACATGTAAACGACCTGCGGTATCGACAATCAGGACATCAGCAAACTGGATTTTTGCTTGCTCAATGGCACGATTGGCAATGGTAATTGGGTTTTCGTCAGCGCTCGATTCAAAGAAAATTGCGCCTACTTCGCCTGCAACCGTTTGTAGCTGTTTGATTGCTGCTGGACGGTAAACGTCAGCAGAAACCATGGCTACTTTTTTCTTTTGGCGTTCTTGTAAGAAACGTGCAAGTTTTGCAGCAGTGGTGGTTTTACCCGCACCTTGCAAACCTGCAAGCAGTATCACCACGGGTGGTTTTGCTGCGAGGTCGAGGCTTTCATTGGCCTCGCCCATCATTTTTGTCAGTTCGTCATGGACGATTTTTACGAATGCTTGGCCCGGTGATAACTGAGTCATCACTTCTTGGCCCAATGCCTCTTCCTTAACTTTCGCGATGAATTCACGAGTTACAGGTAACGCAACATCGGCTTCAAGAAGTGCCATACGTACTTCACGTAACGTATCTTTAATATTGTCTTCGGTTAGCTGCCCTGAGCCAGTAACATTTCTTAAACTCTGCGTGAGTCGTTCTGTTAAGGTATCAAACATTGCAAAATCCGCTTAAAATTGCCAGTTGCAAAAAAATCTTTCTTAAAATAGAAAATTTATGCATAAGATGCTATAGGATACTGTAGTTCACGTAGAATTTATATAAATGAATATTCAACATCCTGAAAAAGGTTTGACATGATCAGTCTCCCCTTGGTTTACACGATCTTAGCATTAATTTCTTATACCACATCTTTCTGGTATTTGTTTATTCACTTAATGTCAAAGCGTGATCCGAACCATTGGTTTATAGGGCTTGTACTCGGTTTAGGGGTATTGCTACATACTGTTGTTTTATATAACGATATGGTGACACCCTTAGGTGTAAATTATGACGTATTTCTGTTACTGTCATTTACATCGGGTCTGATGTTATTGTTGAGTTTAATCTTTAGTACTTACCGCCCCATTTTGGCGCTCAATTTACTGGGTGTTCCTGTTGCTGCGATCGGCCTGATTTTAGGTTTTGCCTTAAGTAAATCAAATCAGGTGATTGAAGCACACTCTTTAGGCTTGGACATTCATATTATTTTGTCTTTATCGGCCTATGCGGTTCTACTGATGGCCACCATACAAGCGGTGATTCTGTGGTTCCAAAATCGTGAATTAAAAAACAAGCAAAAAAGAATTTGGGTCAACCTACTCCCATCATTCCAAGCCATGGAATCTTTGCTGTTTGATTTAATCATTACTGGTTTTATGCTACTGACTTTGGCGCTCGGTTTTGGTTTCTTCACCATTGAGGACTTCTTCGCCCAGCACTTAGCGCATAAAACTGCCTTTAGTATTATTTCCTGGTTTGTTTATGGCTCGCTGCTGATTGGTCATTACAAACTTGGCTGGCGTGGTCAAAAAGCCATTCGCTTTACCTTGATTGGTTTTATGCTGCTGGCGATTGGTTTTATTGGTTCCAAGTTTGTACTGGAAATGATTTTAGGAAAATAAGCACCTTTTTCATTTGCTTAATCCCAGACACGGAACAATAAGCAGATAGTCCGTGCGAAATATGATAAATCATTAAAAAAGCCCGATCAGTAAGACTGGGCTTTTTAATAAAATCTAAAGCATTGATTTTAAATAAATAATAATAGTATTTATCATAACTCATATTCTATTAATTTGAGAAATTCTGAATAGGAGAGTAAAAATTTATATTAATTTAAGAAAACCCAATGATAATTAAATCTCGATGACTTTTTTAATATCCACGATGTATCAAAGAATCAAACAATGGGCTAAATCACTCAAGAAAGATATCTTGGTTGTTTGGCTTATTGCAAAAGATAAGCGAACACCCAATTTTATAAAGCTCTTAGCTCTAATTATTGCTGCGTATGCCTTATCACCCATTGATTTAATTCCAGATTTTATTCCCATCCTTGGATATTTAGACGATATTATTTTTGTCCCTTTAGGTCTTTTGCTGGTTATTAAACTTACTCCACAAAACATTATAGATGATTGTAGAGTTCTCGCTGCTACACTCGTCGAGAGACCGGTAAACCGTTGGGCAGCAGGAATCATTATCTTGATCTGGCTTGTATTTTTGGGATATCTGGCCTTGTATTTCATGAATTATCCGCTCTCTATGCTACCTATTTTTAAAGAGTGAAATTCTCTAAAAATTTCCTAATCCTTCCACCCATTTAATAGAATGTCATTTATACGAAATACAATTGAAATAATAATGCAATATCAGCAAGTTAAACTAAAATACAAAATATCAGCAGAATCCCGGCTTGCAAACAAGTCGTTTTTTTTAAATTTAAAATAAAGTCTTTTACCAAAAAAAAATGATCACTTTTTTAATGTTCCCGATGCTCTCAGCACAAAAACTATATTCAATTTTTGCGAATAAAACTGGGATAGTTTTTAGCCAGCTTTGTACGCATATGCTCACAACAATTCCGGCTCTTTGCGCCTATACGACCTGACTGCAATTTCCTATGATGGGGACATAGAGAACAGGATGTTCCAAATAACAAGAATAAGAAAGATCGCACAAGGATGGGCAGGTACGACAGGAGTTATACCAAGTGAACCAATACGAAAAACCCCAACAGGATGATCTGACCCCCAAAAGTTAGACAGTAAGTTAGGCGGTTTTTAAGGACTGATTTCTGTATTCAACAGGGGTCAGTCCTTTTAATCTAACCCAATTCAAGCAGCAAGATACTGCTTTAAGCTTAGATCAAATATTGAGCTTCTAAAAATCAATTATTTACTATTTAACTGCTGATTATGAGCCGCTTTTCCTTCAATAGGTTGTGAACTCACTGACGGCTAGTTGGCTGAAGCCGTGTTTATTGCCTTATTCATTAGACGGTTATCAGTTGCTGCAGCAACTGGTGATACGCGCCAAATCATATTCCCTACATCATCAGCGACCAAAATAGCACCTGAGGAATCAACTGCTACACCCACAGGCCGCCCAAACGCATCACCTTGATCACTTAAAAAGCCAGTCAATACATCTTGTGGTTGACCAGAAGGTTGTCCATTTTTAAACGGCACAAAAATAACTTTGTAACCGCTATGGGGTTTACGATTCCATGAGCCATGCTGACCAATCAATGCACCACCGCGGTATTGTAGCATTAGTTCGGCAGTATAAAATGTCAAACCTAATGATGCCGTATGGTTACCCAATGCATAATCAGGTGGAATCGCGCGAGCGACCAGCTCAGGGTTTTGCGGTTTCACCCGGGTGTCTACATGTTGACCATAATAACTATAGGGCCAGCCATAAAAAACCCCGTCTTTGACTGAGGTCAAGTAATCAGGCACCAAGTCATTGCCAATTTCATCGCGCTCATTCACCACCGTCCATAGCGTGCCACTCTGCGGCTGCCAGTCCATCCCATTTGGGTTACGGAGGCCGGTCGCAAATTGGCGTGCTTTGCTACTTGCAATATCAAATTCCATAATCAGTGCGCGACCCGCTTCTTGATCTAATCCATTTTCAGCCACGTTACTGTTTGAACCCACCGTAATATAGAGTTTTGTGCCCGTAGGGTTGGCAATCACATTTTTGGTCCAGTGGTGGTTTAAAGTGCCACCTGGTAAATCCAGTACTTTGGCGCCGCTTGAAGTAATTTGAGTAGCACCAGTTTGGTAAGGAAAGCGCATGAGGGAGTCGGTATTGGCCACATACAGCGTATTGCCGACCAGTGCCATGCCAAATGGAGAATTGAGATTTTGTAAAAATACGGTTTTTTGGTCAGCCACCCCATCGCCATTGCTATCACGGAGCAAGCTAATGCGATTGGCACTTGGATGTGATGATCCTGCACGCTTCATCACCAGTTTCATGATTTTGCCTTTAATGCCCTTGCTGTCATCTGGCTTAGGGGGGGGCATCGGTTTCAGCCACCAGCACATCCCCATTAGGCAACACATACAACCAACGCGGATGCTGAAGTTCTTTTGCAAATGCTTGTACTTTTAAACCCGCAGCAGCTGTTGGCATAGTCCCTGCAGGCCAGCCTTTAGCCGGGGCAATATTCACCGTAGGGAACAAACTGGATTTGGGTTCAGGCAGATGAGGTTGGGGACCATAGCTGTCTGTAATTTGGGACTTCGAGGGTGACGCACATCCTGTTACTGCCAATAAGATGGCAGAGCCCGCTATGGGAAGTAAAATGGGCAGTAAAAATCGAGCAGACATCTTTTCTCTCCTTATTTTTATTGCAATAGCCCTACCTTACTGTCACCTATAAATCTCAAACTTGCTTGAGTCTTTTAGTAAAAAATAATAACCAATGATGATGTTTTTGAGTTTTATTATTAATATTTCATTTAACATAAATCTCTTATCCCAAAAATAAATCCTTAAATCGCCAGAGTAGATAGTTTCAATTTAAGGCCTAAGCTAGACATCCCCTCTAAAAAAACGTATAACCCTGTTTTTCTTTATACAGGTCTGACACTTTGAAACTTGTTCTTGCGCCCATGGAAGGCTTAACCGATCCTATTATGCGTGATGTATTGACGCATGTCGGCAGCTTTGACTGGTGTGTAACCGAGTTCATTCGTGTAACCGACTCTGTCCTGCCCGACCATGTCTATCATAATTACTGTCCTGAATTACTGAATGATGGAAAAACTGCAGCTGGAACACCGGTACATGTCCAGTTTTTAGGAAATAATCCTGAAATGCTGGCTGCGAATGCCATTCGTGCGGTGGAACTGGGCGCCCCTGCCATTGATATGAACTTTGGTTGTCCTGCAAAAACGGTAAACCGGCATCGTGGCGGCTCAGTGCTGCTAGATGAACCGGAAGTGGTACACATGTTGGTCAAAGCCGTGCGTGATGCCGTGCCCAGTCATATTCCGGTATCTGCCAAAATGCGTCTAGGCTATATGGACCGTAACTTTACCCTGGAAAATGCCCACGCCATTGAAGATGCCGGTGCAGCTTGGGTTACCGTCCATGCCCGAACCAAAGCTGAAGGCTATACTCCACCTGCATTTTGGGATCAGTTACAACCGATTCGTGAAGCACTGAACATTAATGTCATCGCCAATGGTGAAATTTGGACCAATGCTGATGCTAAACAATGCCGCTTGGAATCTGGTTGTGAAGACTTGATGATTGGTCGAGCTGCTGTGACCACACCCGATATCACGCAATGTATCCGCAAAAACACCGATGAGCCCATCATTACTTGGGATGAGCTTTTAGATTTACAGATCCGTTTCTTAAATGGACCCTATAAAAAAGAAATCAATATGGTGGGACGCTATAAGCAGTGGCTAGGCATGATGTCTAAACATTATCCTGAAGCAAAAGAATTGTGGAATGAAGTCAAACGCATCAAAGCTTTGATTGAAATTATTGAAAAATTAAATGTCTTAAAGCATTAATAAAAAAGCCTTTGAATGTTCAAAGGCTTTTTTATTTAACTACGTTCTTGACGCTGTTTTAAATTTTCCACATGTATTCGATTGGTTTTCCAAGACTTGTCTAATACTTCTTTTTCGATCCGTAATTGAATCCGTTTTAATTTCATCGCGGGGATGACATCCTCTTTAAAGTTTTTCACATAATCCACCCATGCCGTACCACGAAATACATTGGCTGGCATTTCTGTTTTAAATTCGCAATCCGGCATAAATACAACGATTGAATGCAAATATTCAGGCGTAATAATATCCGAGAGTACCTGTTCTAAAACTTTTTGGTGTTTATAATTTTGATGGAGCGGATTTTGAAATTTATAGCTGTTTTTAAATATTTTCTGCGTCCACATTTTCTGGCGTTCACTACCAAAAATCCAGCCTTTATAATTTTTGGTTTCAATAATAAAGATGCCATAAGGACTCAATAAAATATGATCGATTTGGGTCGTTCCCGCTTGTTCATCTGGCAAAGTACAATCATTTAATAGAATATATTGAGGGTCTTTCAAATAGAGTTTAACGTGTAAAGCTACCGCGAACTCCCCAACTTTTCCTTTAATAAATGGCTTAAAGGCTTTGATGATCGCTATCACGACAAAAGCAAGAATGATCCACCAAAAGCTCGACCCAAGTTGCGCAAATATCTGACTCAACATTTTATTGATCTTTATTTTTAATAAGATCTTATAATTTAATCAATTTTCTCTAGTTTTAATAGAATATCTTTATTTTCCAGTCCACCGGCAAAACCCACCAGTTTGCCGTTTGCACCCACTACGCGATGGCACGGTGCAATAATTGAAATTGGATTTTTGCCATTCGCCGCCCCTACTGCACGAACTGCTTTCACATTGCCAATCTGCTCGGCAATATCGCGGTAACTTCGGGTTTCGCCAAATGGAATGGTCAACAAAGCTTGCCAGACTTTTTGCTGAAACTCGGTGCCTTCAAAATCTAAAGGCAAATCAAATTGCTGTCTTTTTCCTGCAAAATATTCAGTTAACTGCTTTTGGGTTTCCAATAAAATTGGATGATGCGTTTGTTCGATCAATTCGGCTAAACGGACACGTTTGGGATTTTCATTTTCCCAAAGCACCGCGACTAAAGCCGTTTCATGGGCGACCAGTTTTAAAGTACCGACAGGAGAAGCCATTTCCATAAAAGCCAGTTTCATTGTCTTCTCCTGCAGTGAAATAAATGCTCCAGATTTTATGATGATGACAGTTTCATCAACACTAATCCAGAAATAATCAGGACGGCTGCCAGCATACGCATTGCTGACGCTGGCTCACCTAAAATAAAGATTCCGACCAAGAACGAACCGACTGCGCCAATCCCGGTCCAGATGGTATAGGCTGTACCCAGTGGCAAAGTTCGCATGGCATAAGCCAACAAGCCAAAACTCAAGATCATGAAAACCAAGGTAATAATACTGGGCGTTAAACGTGTGAAACCTTCTGAAAGTTTCATTGCATAGGCCCATACAATTTCAAAAAGACCCGCTAAAATTAAAACCAGCCAAGCCATGACGACTATGCTCCACTTGATCAGAGTCAGGTCGTCCTGACGAATTGTCTTGGTATGCATATCAATGAGATTGCACCAAGGGAGGTCGTTCCTCCTTTAATGCATTATTATATAAATGATTGCTTTAAATTGGTGCGAATTTTACATTTTTTGACCAACTTATCGCGCTAAAAATGCCCAAATAAAAATACGACTGGTGCTCACCAATCGTATTTTTTAGATCACAAGACTCATCTAAAATTTAAAACGAATACCTGCGCCATAGAGCCATTCATTTTCAGAAGATGATTGTTTCTGCCAAGCGGTTTCTTCATTCCCCTTGTTATAGCCATATGCAACATCGACAAAAGGCATGACCTTTTTATTTATTTCATATCGCGTTTCCAGACCCAGTTGCGCGGTATTCAAACCCGACTTTTTAGCATAGTTTGAGTCATCACTGAAAATGACATTCAAATCCAGATAAGGTTTAACAATCAGTTTCTGGGTCAATAGCAAATCACGCTCAGTTTCCAACGTGAATGACACTTGTTGATCCTGCCCCACAAATAAATAGGCATTGGTTTCAAAGAAATACGGCGCCAATCCATGTACCCCAATGACGGCATCGACTTGATCCTGATCCACTTCACGATTCTGGTCATTCCGATAGCGTAAACCGGCCTGCACATCCCAGAAATCGGCAACATTGCGACTGTACAATACTTTGGCATCGTACTCGGCTTGCTGTGACTCAGCCCGATCTGCATGGACTTTAATAAAAATCTTGTTTTCATCTGTGCCGATTCGGGTTTCCAGTTTCGACTTTAAAACACCTTCGCCATCGTTATTGCGCAGCCATTTACTTTCAACCGTGGTTTGCTGATAAATCTGGCCACCATGCTCTTTGATATGTGCAGCAGAATCCGCTTCATCTGAACTGGATTGCTCCTGCTGTACCGGTTGCATCAGTTTTTCTTTAACCGCAGTCGTTGCTACTGCTGACTCTGTTTGATGTTGTGAATGATCATCATGCACTTCAGTAGATTGTCCAGACTGCTGTGGCATCGGCATAGAATACTGCTGATCCTGGGCAAAACTCTGTCCACTCAACAACAGTAATGAGGCACTCAATGTGCTTATAGCAAATAGATTAATGATGCGCATGTGAGTCTCCTTGCTTTGCTGGGCTTGAAGTCGATGGTGTTGGTGCTTGATTTCCATCTACATTTGCTACAACCAGTTTGCTCATCATCCCAGATGACATGTGATACAGCAGATGGCAATGAATCGCCCATTCCCCCAACTCATCTGCAGTGAGCAGCGCAGTGACTGTCTTACCCGGTGGCACAATCAAGGTGTGTTTATTCGGCATATTGGCGCTAGTTTGCCCATTTTCCAGTTGCATAAACATGCCATGCAAATGCATCGGATGCGCCATCATGCTGTCATTGATAAATTTCAAACGGATACGTTCGCCATATTTGACCTGTAACGGTTCAACTTCGGTAAATTTCTTGCCGTTGATGGTCCAGATATAGCGCTCCATGTTGCCTCCCAAACGCACTTCCAGTTCGCGTTCTGCCGGACGAGTATCCGGTTGCGGGTTTAATGATTCCAAATCGCTATATTGCAGTGCCTTATGCCCTGCGGGTGTGGAGGCATTTGCCCAGCCATAAACCACTTGGGTATTTTCATTTAAGGATGGTTTCGCCGAGGTATGTGCAGAATGATTCATTCCCTGTTGTGGTTCTGAATCAGACTTTGCTTGATGTTGTGAATGGTCATTCGTCTTGGTGTGGTTCATTTGCGAATAATCCATCGTCGCTGAATCATGTTTCATCTTGGAATGATCCATCTTTGAATGATCAGTGGCTTGATGATTCATTTGACTTGAACTTTGTGGATGAGCACTTTCTCGAGTGGTATTCATCTGATCATGATTCATATCAGCATGATCACTTGATGATGAACCATGTCCCATATCTTCCATCGTCAGCAAGGCACGTGGACGTGGTTTAGGCATATGAATCGCATGCATCACTGGAGAATTTTCATTATGCAAGGTACCAATCGCAAAACCGCTGCGGTCGATCGACTCGGCTTCAATTTGATAATGATTGGCTTTCGGCTCAACTACAACATCATAAGTTTCTGCAGTACCGATTCGAAACTCATCGACCGGCACAGGTTTAACTGGCTGCCCGTCAGCACTGACTACAGTCATTTTCAAGTTGGGAATACTGACATCATAAAATGACATGGCAGAAGCATTAATAAAACGTAACCGGACTTTTTCATTCGGCTTAAACATGCCAGTCCAATTTTGTTCCGGGGTTTTTCCATTGATCAGAAAGGTATAACCAGTGACATCAGACAAATCGGTTTTCAGCATGCGCATTTGATTCCACATGCCACGATCTTGCCAGATACTTTTGAGTCCATCACGTTTGACCTGCTTCCAAACATCCGACAAAGTTTCACGCTGATTTTGATAGTACTCTGCTGACTTTTTCAGGTTCTTCTGGATTTGATCACTGCCGGATGGATGAAAATCGGACAGCATCACCACATAATCACGATCGGTTTTTTCGTGCACTGCTACCGGCTTTTTCCCTTTAGGATAAATCACTAGGGCGCCATACAGTCCATCCTGTTCCTGTCCTTTGGAGTGTGCGTGATACCAATAGGTTCCGTTTTGACGTACCTTGAAACGATAGACAAAATCCGTCTGTGGTTTAATGCCCTTGAACTGGTTAAAACCCGGTACGCCATCCATTAAGCCCGGCAACAATACCCCATGCCAGTGAATGGAAGAATCCTGATTTTTAAGCTTGTTATGCACATGAATGATGGCGTCATCACCCTCTTCAAATTCCAGAAGCGGTGCTGGAAACTGACCATTGACCGTGATGCGTTTTAAGGGTTTTCCGGTGATATTCACCATCTGTTCATCAATGTTCAAATGATATTCTTTGACCGCAGCAAATGCCCACGATGATGACACTAAACACACCCCGACTAAGAGGCTTTGAGTTAATTTAATCGACATGACTTAACCTGTAATTTAAAAATAAAAATGTTTTTTAAATCAAAATTAAGCTTTAGGAGGACGTAAGATTTGTTGCCAGAAGCCGGTTAAATGCTGGGCTGAATAATCAAAATTGCGCTGTAGATGTTCTTGAGCTTCTTCTAAATGCACTAAATCGGATATTTGTGAATCCAGCCAGACCGTTAAACTCTGACAGTGCAAGTGTACGCAATCATTACAGCTAAAATGCTGTTGCTGATCCGTCATGGTCTGATGACAATCTTGATCATGCGCTGCTTTTACA
The DNA here is from genome assembly GCF_013004315.1 of Acinetobacter sp. ANC 5378. NCBI lineage: Bacteria > Pseudomonadati > Pseudomonadota > Gammaproteobacteria > Moraxellales > Moraxellaceae > Acinetobacter > Acinetobacter sp. ANC 5378. The sequence goes on along the minus strand of NZ_JABERK010000074.1, from coordinate 584 downwards.
TGTTCTGAAGAATGTTGCATATGAGGTTCAACACTCACTGAATCATAGCAACCAGACATTGCCGTTATTTCTGCATTGGGATGATAATCAACATTCGCTTCATTCATCATTTGCTGATGCATAGGTTTTACGGATGCAAAGGCAACACTACTCCACCCGATGGCAAAAACCATCAGGAACACAAACCAAGCCTGTTTGCGTAATGAAGTCAGCAAAGAATGATCCTTTAACCCGTCTAGAATAAAATATAAATCATTTTACTTTGATTTAGATCTAACAACATAACCAAGAACAAAGTTATACACAATTGTTTAAATTTATACTCAACAATGCATCATTCGCTCTTTTTATGCCTATTAAAACAATAAAGTTATTTTTTAAACAGGCTTATTTATAAGCATAGGTTAATAAACAACCATATCTTTTAATACCTTAATCCATTAAAAAAGGACTCGATTGAGCACTGCTGTCCCATAGTTTGATTTAAATAAAAAAACCTGAGTCCGAACAGTTAAAATATGAGTGCAAACAAACACTTTAACGACCAGGATTCAGGTTTTGTCACATCAGAATACCGTATTTCA
>NZ_JABERK010000073.1:0-16072 GCF_013004315.1 Acinetobacter sp. ANC 5378 | reverse complement strand
GATCCAAGTAAATCTGTTTGAGAGAAAAACCTTAAAAGCTTTATTCATGCCCGATAAAATACCGATAAAACAAAAGGAAGCTCAATTGAGCCTCCTTTTATGAAAAATTGTGGGACAGCAGTGGAGCAATTGCTCCTTTTAATATATGGCTTGTTTTTAATGCAGATTTTGCGTGATTTTTTGCAAGATTTGCAATAACACATCAAATTCACTTTGCAATGGCGTGCTCTTACGCGTGACCAAAGCGAGCGTGCGACTTGGTGCAGCTTCAATAGATTTAACCACTAAATCTGGGTTCGCTTTAATCATATTGGTATGAATTGCAATTTCAGGAAGCAGGGTAAAGCCTAAATCAGCAGAGACCATTTCAACCAATGTAGGTAGTGAACTTGCTTTTAAACGATGATCATTTTTACGTTCGCCAATTGGGCATGCACTTAAAACATGATTACGTAAACAGTGACCTTCTTCAAGTAACACTAAACGTGATAAATCTAAATCATCTAGAACTTTGGCATTGTGCGCATTTTGATCGGCTTTATGGTGAACTAAATAAAGATTTTCTTTAGCGATTTCAGCAACTTTTAAACCACGAGTGTCAAAAGGTAGTGCCAAAACGATCATGTCCAGATTGCCGTGTTCTAGTTTTTCGACAATTTTTTCGCTTTGGGCTTCATGTAAATGCAATTGAATTTTAGGAAGCTGTTTATGCACTTCATCTAAAAGTTGCGACAAAATGAAAGGTGCAATGGTGGGGATAATCCCTAAATGTAAATCACCAGTTAAAGGCTCGCTCATCTCACGACTTAATCGCATCAAGTCTTGAGCATCAGCCAATAAAACACGGGCTCGAGCAACAACCTGTTCTCCTAGCGGAGTTAAACGTACATTTTGGCGGTCGCGTTCAACGAGGACTCCACCTAACAAACGCTCTAACTCCATGATCCCGCCTGACAAAGTCGATTGGGTCACAAATGAACGGCGCGCAGCTTCAGTAAAATGTAGCGTTTCAGACAGTGTAACGAGGTATGACAGCTGTCTTAAAGAGGGTAATGCAGCCATAGTGTCCTAATGTTTTGATTTAAAGTGATCAGCAAATAATCCGCTAAGATATGGAATAAAATGCGGAGGCATATCATGCCCCATTCCATCAATTAATTCAAACTTAGCATCTGTAATTGCCTTTGCAACTGCTTTGCCATGACTCGGTGGCAGTAAACGATCACGAGAGCCATGTACCACAAGGGTAGGTTGCTGAATTTGCTTACTCAATTGTAGCAAAGAACCGGTACATAATATTGCTAAAAATTGTTGAAGTACACCTGCTGGATAATAACTTCGCTGATATAATTTACGTGCGGTCTGAATAATCTCAATTTGGTTGATATATCCAGGTGAACCAATAATGTTAAAAACTTTCACGCTATGATTGACAATGCCTTCTTCATCAGTCGATTCAGGTCGACCGATCAGGCTTAAAAGCTGTCTTGGAAAAGGCGGTGGTAATAACGGCTGATTGTTACTGGTAAACATTAACCCCAGATTGCTGACTTTTTGAGGATGTCGGGCTGCCAGAATCTGTGCAATCATGCCACCCATTGAAGCACCAATCACAGAAACTTGCTCTAATCCCAGATGATCAATCAGTAATGCGGCATCTTCAGCCATATCATATAAATCATAAGGCGCACCTTGATTATCTAAGCCTAAAGCAAAGCGACCCATCAGTTTTAAGGTATTGAGGCGTGGACCTGAATGACGGATTTTTGAAGACAATCCAATGTCACGGTTATCAAAACGAATGACACGATAACCTTGGTCAATCAGTGATTTACAGAAAAAATCGGGCCAAAACAACATCTGTGCACCTAAACCCATAATCAGCATGATTGCAGGATGTTCAGGATTTCCACCCATTTCAACATGCAGCTCTATTCCATTGCTTAAAGTCACTTTAGTTTCGTGCATGAAAGAAGTATAGGGAGAGCCTGTAAAATTGAGTGCGCTATTCATTGTTGTTTTCCTAAAAAAGGACATTCTGTTGAAAAAATGTCCTTTGTATTAAAACCTTAAACTGCTGCAGGAATCAAGTCAGGTACAAGTTTAGTTAGAGCTAAACGTTGTTTTGCCGCAGTAGCACCTAATAGAACAAAACCACGCAAGGTATTTTGACTATCTAAAGCTTTGGCAATCATGCCATCTTCAAGCTCTTCTCTATCCCAGGTCACATCCACACCCATTGGTGCAGGAAGTACGGTCAGGGGGGCAGCAGGAGTTTTAACGGCAACAGGCATCGCTGGATAATGAACATGCGTTTGTTCACCATTTAAAGTTTTCGCTAATGCACGTGCTTGCTGCATGATCGGCATGACATACGGCAAGAGCAAACCGTTCACTTCTGCACAGTCACCAATCGCATAGATATCGGCTTGATTGGTTTCTAAATGACCATTGGTCAAAATACCGCGACTGCAGTGAATATCAGCAGCTTTTGCCAACTCTAAATTCGGCTGTAAGCCAATCGCAGAAAGTACAACATCCGCTATAACAGATTGACCATTGGCTAAAGTAATCTGATAGTCACCCTTTTCAACTTTAATCACTTTTTCAACGGTTGTACCCAGTACAAAGTGGATGCCAATGTCTTCAAGTTTTTCCTGGAAAGAAGCCGCAACATAATCAGGAATAAGACGCCCTAAAGGTTGCGCAGCTAAATCAATCACCGTCACTTGGTGTTCTGTGTTTTGTAAGTCATTGGCAAATTCACAGCCAATCAGACCTGCACCCAGAATCACCACACGTTTATCATGATGTTGATCCAGATTTTTACGGAAGGCTTTGTAGTCATCCAAATTGTTGACCACGTGAATGTCATCACTGCCATCGCCGGCAATCGCTAAGCGAACCGGATTTGCACCCACAGCTAGAACCAGCTTTGAATAGGGTTGAGTCGTTTGTTGTCCATCTTTCTCTAAAACGAGTTGATGTTGGGCAGCTTGAATTTCTTTCACCCAAGTATGCGCTTCAATACGCATCTTCAGTTGATCACTCATTTTGCTGGCATCACCTAAAGCAATTTGCTCAGGTGCTTTTTTTCCGGCTAAAGCATTAGACAGCGTGGGTTTAGCATAGTTTACCGCATCATCTGCACAAATCATGACCAGTTCATGCTCGGGATTTAGCTTACGAAACTCACGCGCTGCAGTATATCCTGCCATACCCGAACCAATGATGACGATAGGATGCATAGTTTTCTCCAAACTGTTTTCTATAAGACCTAAAAAAAGACCATTCATTATGGTCTTTGGTATCAATTGTTAGAATTCAACCATTTCAAAATCAACTTTTGATACACCACAGTCCGGGCAGGTCCAGTCATCTGGGATATCTTCCCATTTTGTACCTGCGACAATACCATCTTGTGGCCAACCTTCAGCTTCGTCATAAATCCATCCACAAACGATGCATTGATACTTTTTCATTTGACTCTCCAAAACACTGACTTTTTAAAAAGTGAAGTCAGTAAAATCCCATACACAGCATGACTCTAGTGATATGACTTTCAAGGTACATATTCAGTCAAATTTTTACGCAGTTCTAGCGTTAATGTAAAGCGAATATCCGAGTTTAATTGGTGAATTTGAAACCAGAATTGCATAGCAGGACAAAACTTGGCATAAAAATAGGTAAATATGATTTTTGTCTCACAATTTAAACTGAATCTGAATTTTAAAATATCTATAAATTAGCGCTGGGTTGAGAAGCACAAGAAATGACTTTATCCAGCTGAAAAGTCAGGTTTAGACTAAGGTCGGGGAGCAAAAATAAGCAGAGTTTGTTAGTTTATGATCAGATAAATCTATATCTAATATTTATTTAAAAAATGAACATAATTAAATCAATTACTTATGATTTACTAACCTGTTTTTCTACCTTATAGGTGTGCTCATTTACTGGTCATGAACGATATAAAGCGTTAAAATTGATATATTCTCCTTTAAATTACTTTTCTCCCATGAGCAATTTGTCTACAACTTTGTGGTCTCACATTCGTACTGTCCAAGATTTCCCTAAACCGGGTATTTGCTTCTTCGATTTAACCCCATTATTCATGAGTAATATTGGGCCGTTAACCGATGCTTTAATTGCCAGTATTCCTGCTGAAAAACTGGAACAAGTAGACAGTTTTGTTGCTGTAGAAGCACGTGGTTTTGTACTTGCAAGTTTGTTGGCTCAGCGTTTGGGCAAAGGCTTATTACTTGTTCGTAAAGCAGGGAAATTACCACCACCGGTTGTGGGTGTAGGGTATAGCCTGGAATATGGTATGGACCGTTTGGAAATGTCAGCGAATATCGAAGCACAAAAAATTATTATTGTGGATGATGTTTTGGCAACTGGCGGTACTTTAAAAGCGGTGAAACAGCTGGTAGACAAATGCAATCATGAAATTTTGGGAGCGAGCATTTTCCTTGATTTACCTGATTTGCACAGTGACTTAGGTTTAGATATTTGGTCTGTGTTGGATGATAAATCTCAGCCAGAACAAGAAGTCGCTTAATCGATTTCATGAAATAAAAAAGCCTTGGTTAAACCAAGGCTTTTTTATTTTTTTAGAAAATGCGTTTGCATATGTTGAATTAAACCATTGATGTTTTCTGGACTGGCTAAACGGTGATGTCCACCTTCTAAGGCTTGAACGATCATATAGGGTTCGAGCTGTTCTTGAACGGCATACATATCCAGTATTTCATCGCCTAATTCTAAATAGGCAATTTGCGCAATGTCATGTTCCAGATCTTCTTCATTAATTGGAGGGTAGTCTTCACGAAAATTTGGACTTAAGCTTGGATTGGCAATCACCGTTGGAATTTTACATAAGGCCGACATTTTTAATGCCCAATACGCGCCTAAGCTGTGTCCGACTAGAATTTCAGGTTTAATTTTGGCAATAATATCGCGATAAAAATCAGCGACAGTTTGAAAATTTAGATTGCGATAATCTATATCGATGCAATATTTTTGATTGGCATCAATGGCATGGAAGTTAGTGGATTCACGAGAGGAATCTAATCCATGTAAAAATAAGATTTTCGAAGTGCATGTATTCATTGTTTTATAGTTCACACTGTTTTTTTCACAAAGATGGAAAAAGTTGAATAGTTTCCTTTTCAACCATTTTGCTCAAATTATTGTAGGTGACTATGAGGAATAAGGAAGTTAGCTTTTGGTCTAAGGCATGAATTCAAGCAAACCCAATAAAGCCACTTACAAAATAAATTATTGTTTAAAAATATAGAGATAAAAGAATAAAATTGTTTATCTCATAAGCAATAACAAAAGCTGCGTATCATGCAAAAATAAATTTGGATAGCTTGGTATTTATAAGATGAATTTGAGCGGGGTGAGCCTATGGAAATTTTAAATTATGAAATTTTGATTAACGCTTCCCCACAAAAGGTTTGGCGGATTTTGTGGGATCCAGACACTTATACCGAATGGACACAATATTTTGCTCCGGGCTCATCTATGCATTCCGATTGGCAAGTGAATGGACAAACTGTTTTTCTCGATGCCAATGGCGATGGCATGATTTCGACCATTACCGAACTCGAAGAATTTAAACTCGTGACTTTTAAACACCTGGGTATGCTGGAAGATGGAATTGAGGATTTAGACAGTGAAGACGTGAAAAAGTGGAGTGGTGTTTTAGAAAAGTATGTTCTTAAGGATTTAAATGGATCAACCAAGCTGAGCGTAGAACTGGAAACCTCCAAACAACATGTAGAATTGGTGAATAATGGCTTAAAAAAAGGCTTTGAGATTGTCAAACAATTAGCCGAAGCTTAAAATATAAATCAGAGAAAGTGCTGTTTAGCAAATCAATGCTTTTGTTTGGCAATAAGTCATACGAAATTTTTGCTAAATCTGCTATCCTATGCAACTTCCGTTTTTTACACATATTCGAGGCAGAGATGACGCAACATAACGCTCAATCGACTTCTGAACCACAAATTTCCGAAAACGATTTAATTGCACAGCGTCATGCCAAGTTAAAGCATATTGAAAAACACGCTAAGGAAAAGGGAACCAGCCCTTGGCCGAACACATTCAAGCGTGAACATTACGCTCAAGACTTACAAGAACAATTTGCTGATAAGTCTAAAGAAGAAATTGAAGCTGGTGAAAAGGTTTATGTAAAAGTTGCTGGTCGTGTGATGTTGAACCGTGGTTCATTCATCGTGATTCAAGACATGACTGGTCGTATTCAACTGTATGTTGCACGTAAAGAATTAGATCCAGAAGTCCTGGCGACCATTAAAGGTTTAGACCTTGGCGATATTATTGCGGTTGAAGGTTATATTGGTCGTTCGGGTAAAGGCGATCTGTATGTTCATATCGAATATTTCGAGCTTTTAACCAAATCACTTCGTCCACTTCCAGACAAATTCCATGGTTTAAGCGATACAGAAATGAAGTATCGTAAACGCTATCTTGATTTGATGGTGAACGACGAAACACGTAAAACTTTTGAAATTCGTGCCAAAGTGGTTGCGGGTATGCGTGAGTATTTAGCCAATGAACGCTTCATGGAAGTTGAAACTCCAATGATGCATGTGATTCCGGGTGGTGCTTCTGCGCGTCCATTTGAAACACATCATAATGCGCTTGATATGCCTTTGTTCTTACGTATTGCGCCTGAGCTTTACTTAAAACGTTTGGTTGTGGGTGGTTTTGAACGTGTATTCGAAATTAACCGTAACTTCCGTAATGAAGGTGTTTCGACTCGTCATAACCCAGAATTCACCATGATCGAATTCTACCAAGCCTATGCCGATTACAAAGACTTGATGGCTTTGACTGAAAATATGCTTGAAAAATTAGCGATCGACATTTTGGGTACGACAGATGTGCCTTATCAAGGTGAAGTATTCAGCTTCAAAGGCCCATTCAAAAAAATCTCAATGGTTGATGCGATTCTTGAACATAACCCACAATTCACAGCAGAAAATGTGGCTGATCGTGAATTCTTGGCTAAATTTATTCAGGAAGAATTGAAAGAAAAAGTAAAACCTGGTTTTGGTCTAGGCAAACTTCAAACCATCGTATTTGAAGAAACGGTTGAGACCAAACTTCGTCAACCTACTTTCATTACAGAATACCCGGCGGAAACTTCACCGCTTGCACGTCGCAATGACACCAATTCACACATTACAGACCGTTTTGAGTTCTTTATTGGTGGTCGTGAATTGGCGAATGGTTTCTCGGAATTAAATGACCCGATTGACCAGGCTGAACGTTTCCAAGCGCAAGTTGCCGAGAAAGATGCCGGTGATGATGAAGCGATGCATTACGATGCGGACTTCATTGAAGCACTTGAATATGGTCTTCCTCCAACAGCGGGTGAAGGTATTGGTATTGACCGCTTAGTGATGTTATTTGCTGATGCAGCAAGTATCCGTGACGTGATTTTATTCCCGCATATGCGTCATAAAAACTAAGTTGTGTTGAAATAAAAAACCCGCTTTAGAGCGGTTTTTTTATTTCAAAGACAGAATAAATGCCAATCTTAATCAGTATGATGATATTCATTGGAATTATAGAAATTTGAGACAAAAAAATACGCAATGATTGGGGTGACCACTGCGTAGAACAACGAATCTGTTTGCACAGTTTCGGTTAAGGAGAATGTTAGAACTCTAATGAGGTCTAAGCATTGAGAGTATAATAAAATGAATGATGAGTCATTTCATGAGGCTTTGAGTAAAGTTGTGTTAATTCAGGTTAATAACGATTGGTAAGTGTGATTTATTGCTCATTATTTTGGCATAAAAAAGCCCTTTTATTAAAAAAGGGCTTTTACTGTTTTAGGTGCTTTTAGAAGTGAAAAACACCTAATCCTGCTTTAACTTCATCCAGGGTTTGCTGGGTAATATCGCGACATTTATCGGTGCCGGTTTTTAAAATATCCATGATGTAATCAGGATCTTTTTGAAGCTCCATACGACGTTCGCGAATAGGCGTAATCAATTCTTTTAAAATTCCTTCAAGACGTTTTTTTACCGTACCATCACCTAAACCACCACGACGATAATGTGCTTTTAACTCTTCAAGTTCTTCTTTATTGGTATCGAAAGCATCCAAATAAGTAAATACCACGTTACCTTCAACCTGACCTGGATCTTCAACACGAAGATGGTTCGGGTCGGTATACATCGCATTGACTGCTTTTTTGATGTCTTTATCAGAAGCATCCAGCACAATGGTATTGCCTAAAGATTTAGACATTTTTGCCTTACCATCAAAACCAGGTAAACGACCTACATTTGAAAGCAGTGCTTTACATTCTGGAAGCAAGTCATGACCAATTTGACGGTTTAAACGACGTACAATTTCGTTGGTTTGTTCAATCATTGGAATCTGGTCTTCACCGACAGGGACAACCGTTGCTTTAAAAGCGGTGATGTCAGCGGCTTGTGCTACAGGGTAGCAAAGGAAACCAGCAGGAATATCACGTTCAAAACCACGCATCTGAATTTCAGATTTAATGGTCGGGTTACGCTCTAAACGTGACACAGTCACAAAGTTTAAATACAACATTGTCAGTTCATTCAATGCAGGCAAGCATGACTGAACACAAATCGTTGTTTTGGTTGGGTCAATACCCACGGCTAAATAGTCGGTTGCCACTTCAATAATATTGCGACGTACTTTCTCGAAGTTATCTGCGTTATCTGTTAAAGCTTGAGCATCAGCAAGAAGGAGATGTTGATGGTGAGAATCCTGTAAACCTACGCGTGAACGTAAAGAACCCACAAAATGACCTAAATGAAGTTGTCCGGTTGGGCGGTCGCCAGTCAAAATAACAGGACGATTGTCTTGATTACTCATTATCTCTCTATTCCAAAGTAGTTAGTACTACACGTATATGCTGATGAATGGCCTTATTGTACGGCATAATGTTTTTGAATGTCAGGCACAATGAAAACACAACATAGAAAAAATAAGAACAATTTAATGAAGTTGATACAGTTTTTTTAAATATTTATCTTTAAAATGCAAGATAGAAACTTTAAGGAAAACAAGAATGGCGAGTAGCTTGTTAATATTATTAGATGATATTGCGACCGTTTTAGACGACGTTGCTGTCATGAGTAAAATGGCAGCCAAAAAAACTGCTGGGGTATTGGGAGATGATCTGGCACTCAATGCTCAACAGGTGAGTGGTGTGCGTGCGGAGCGTGAACTTCCTGTGGTTTGGGGCGTTGCCAAAGGTTCTTTCGTTAATAAGCTGATTCTTGTTCCTCTAGCCTTGCTGATTAGTGTGGTCGCACCGTGGCTGATCAATCCGTTATTGATGATTGGTGGTTTGTTTCTATGTTATGAAGGCGTGGAAAAAGTGCTGCACAGTTTGCAGCATAAAAAAGCCAAGACCGAAGAGGCTGCTGAAGCGGAATTAACCGCCATTGAAACCGATTTAGCCAAGTTCGAGAAAGAAAAAGTCAAAGGTGCGATTCGTACCGACTTTATTTTGTCTGCTGAAATTGTGGTCATTTCCTTGGGCACAGTGGCGACTGCTGCTTTTGCTACTAAAGTCATGGTACTTTCAGCCATTGCAGTGGTAATGACGGTAGGTGTGTATGGTTTTGTTGCCATGATTGTCAAAATTGATGATCTGGGATTGTACTTAACTGAGCAGGCATCAAGTTTCAAGCAAAGCATTGGACGGGGTTTACTGGCTTTTGCACCAAAACTGATGAAAACCCTGACCATTGTCGGAACCATTGCGATGTTCCTGGTCGGTGGCGGGATTATTACCCATACCATTCCGTGGTTTCATCATTTAACTGAAAATTCTGTTGATCAAGTGCAACACATTCCAGCCATTGGAAATATTATCGGTGCATTGACGCCAACTTTAATCAATCTTGGCATTGGTTTTGTTGCGGGCTTATTGGTTTTATTGGTGGTTACAAGTATTCAAAAGTTTTGGCCGAAATCAAAACAGGCATAATCACAAAAGCTCGCTAAAATAAGCTAAAAGCCAACTATAAGGAATATCACTATGCGCTGGAAAGGACGTCGTGTAAGTTCAAATGTGGAAGACCGCCGCGGTGGAGCCGGAGCTAAAGCAGGTGGTATTAGTATTTTAGGCCTTATCGTTGCCTTTGTTGCCTGGAAATTTTTTGGTGTTGATCCTCAGCAAGCCTATCAGGCAACCAAGCAGGTCACTTTACAATCACAGCCGGCTGAAACCAGAGGTCTGGATAATCCCACCCCGGAACAGCAAGAAGCGATGGATTTTGTCGGGACGGTTTTGGCTGATACCGAAGATACCTGGACTCAAGTATTCCAGCAGCAATTGGACGCGCAGTATGTCGCCCCTAAACTGGTGATGTTTAGTGGCGTGGTGAATTCAGGCTGTGGTACGGCACAATCTGCGATGGGTCCTTTTTATTGTCCAGCAGATCAAAAAGTGTATATCGATACGACTTTCTTTAAAGATATGCGTCAGCAAATGGGTATTTCCGGTGAGCAGAACAGCACCGAACTTTCACGTCAAGATCAGGCAGGTGATTTTGCTCAAGCCTATGTGGTTGCGCATGAAGTAGGGCATCATCTGCAAACGCTGTTAGGTATTTCAGATCAAGTGCAAAAAGCCCGTGCTCAATCCAGTGCAGTACAAGGCAATCAACTCTCTGTACGTCAGGAATTACAAGCGGACTGCTTTGCAGGAATTTGGGCGCATCATAATCAGCAACGTACCCAATTCTTGGAACAAGGCGATATTGAAGAAGCGATGGATGCAGCGCATAAAATTGGTGATGACTATTTACAGAAACGTTCGACAGGACAGGTGGTTCCAGACAGCTTTACCCATGGCAGTAGTGAGCAGCGCATGAAATGGTTTCAAACAGGTTTGAAGTCAGGCCAGATCAATGATTGCGATACCTTCAATCAAGCCATTTAAATAGAATAAAAAGAGGATTTAAAATCCTCTTTTTATTTTGCTTTTTAGCGCGTTAAAAACTTTTTGAAATTGCGGATAATTCGAATGGAAACGTAAAGTGCCGCAAGGGCAAACAGAACAATACTAAAAACAATATATTTTAAACTGGCAATATCTGCCTGATAAAACTGCTGAATTTGTTGGGTAGAATAAGACCATTGTTGCTGCTTATGAGAGCGACTATCTTGATAACGGATATTTTCAATATAATCCTGCTGACCTACTTTTAACAAATCGAGCTGCTGGATTTGTCTGGTATGCAGCTGGTTATATTCATCGGTACAAATATCTTGCAGATAATGCTCGCAGTTTAATTTAGCAATATAACCATTCTGGGCAATCAAAATAAAAATCGCTTGATCCGGTCGCTTATTATTGGACACTAAAACCAGTTGTTCTTGATCGGTCGATTTGAGTGAGATGTGTTTTGCTTGCTGGAATTGCTGATCGGCTTGTAAAATTTCTTTGCTTTTTGAATAAGCACTGAAAAACAAAGCCAATGTAATGAGAAAAATGACAACTGCAAAAAAAAGTCGAAATATTGTTTTAACTGTTTGATGCATGAATAAATTCAACTTAATGTGGAGATTAAAGAAAGTGTTGCTACACTAAATGCTTAGATGTTTATCTATGTTAAATCATTGCTAAAAATATGTAAAAAAACTTAACTATTTTGTTTGCTCTACAAAAAATAGTTAAACTGATTCAGTTAATAAATGCTATCTAATGAAATATTTTACTTGGAAATAGTTGGATGAATTCGCTTTATTCCAATGCATCGCTAAAATTGGAACTTTAATGGGAAATTTCTTTTTTCTTCAGGTCTTTACTGTCATTTTTGCACTTTCTATTGCCACGACTATTTTTAATAAACGGATTTTGGGGTTCCCGCAAGCCATTGGTGTACCGATTGTCTCGGCGATCTTTGTCTTTATTTTACAATGGGGCGCGAGCTTACTCAGTGGTAATCAGTTTATAACAATTAACATTCACAATATTGAAGAAGCGGTTCGTCATATTGATTTTTATGACTTTTTAATTAATGGCGTGATTTGCTTTATCCTGACATCTTCCGCTTTAAAATTTAAAGTGTCCGATTTAAAAAGCCACTGGAAGCCGATTAGTATCTTGGCCAGTATTGCGCTGGTGCTTTGTGCAGTCTTTTTTGGCGTGACTTTATATGGATATCAATTCCTGATAGGCAAACATGTCGATTTACTGGTTTTGCTGTTATTAGGTGCTGCACTTGGGGCAACGGACCCGATTGGGGTGAAAGCTGTTTTAAGTTCGGTACGCGCACCGCATCATCTGATTGTGAAACTCGAAGGCGAGTCACTGTTTAATGATGCCATGTGTATCGCCGTGTTCATGACCTTACTGAATGTATTACAGGGCGAACACTTTACCATTATTGGTACTTTAGAAACCTTACTCTATGAGATTGTGGTTGCAATCATCATTGGTTGGGGCTTTGGTCTGGGTATTTTAAGATTGCTTCGTGGTAAACACGAAATGGAATCTTTAATCTTAACCACAGCATTATTGGCCTGTGGTTCATATTTAGTGGCTTTATTTGCGCATGCGTCTGCACCTATTGCCTGTGTGATTGGTGGTTTGGTGGTCGGGAACAAATGGAAAGAAATTTTACAAGAACGTGAAATTCGTGAAGTAAACCATTTTTGGCATACCGTTGAAGGCATTATCAATTCATTCCTGTTTACATTGATTGGTCTGGAACTGTTTATTCTAGATTTAAGCATCAGTTTGATTCTGGGAGGTATCGTCGCGTTCTTTATTCTGCATGCTTCGCGCTTTGCTGCAAACTATTTGTCATTTGCCTTTTTCCCTAGTTTTCGCAATAAAAGTTATAACGGCAGTTTGACCATTTTATCGTGGGGCGGGGTACGTGGAGGGATCTCACTTGCCCTGATCTTGGCGGTTGCGAACGTTCCTGAACTGAGTGAATATAGCAGTATCTTAATTGGTTATACCTTTATTGCGGTATTACTTTCCGGTGTAGTCTGTGGGCTGGGTTTGCCTGCTGTAATGAATGCGTTCTATTACAACCCGAATGAAGAGACGACGGGTTTTAAAGGTTGGTATCAACGCATGTGTCATAAAATGAACCGGAAAGGTTTCCAGTATATTGTCGGTGAGGATGCCAATGGTAATGAAACCATTACGGTTTATAACCCGGATGCCTTAATTGATGAAAAAGCTGAAGATGGGGTTGCTGTTATGCATAATCCGGAAAAGGTACAGGTCGTAAAACGCTTAGAAAGTCCAGATAATTTCTAATCGTAAATCCCTAATAAAAGAAGCCTTTTAAAGGGCTTTTTTATGCTCGAAAGTTTAAATTGGATGATTTAAGGATAATCTATGCCACAATATTCCAGTGTTTCTAGTGATGAATTAGCCCGTCAAATCTTGCAGGTGGTTGCTCTCATTCCTTATGGAAAAGTGGCTTCATACGGACAAATCGCAAAGATGGCAGGGTTGCCGAAACATGCGCGTTTAGTGGGTTATGTTTTAAAGCATCTGGATGCTGATGCAAAAATTCCTTGGCATCGAGTGATAAATTCGCAAGGGAAAATTAGCCTAAGTAAATTGGATGATCGTGGTGACAATATTCAACGCTTGAAATTATTGGAAGAAGGCGTGATGGTGATTGGAGATAAGATTAATTTAAAACAATATCAATGGATGAATGATTGATAACAGCAATAAATGCTCTGGAGTTAGTGATTTCCCACCTTTAGAAAAAGATGGGAAAGGGTCGAGGGGAAATTATTCACGCACAATAAGTACAGGAATATGTGATTCACCCAATAGGCTTTGTGCGACACTGCCGAGGAATAGTTTTTTGAAGCCGGTACGACCATGAGAACCAATGATAATCAGGTCTGCATGACTGTCTTCTGCAGCTTTGACAATTTCACGATGAACCACTTGTCCTTCCAGTAGTTTTGTTTCTACTTCAACTCCTTGTTCATGAAACTTTGCTTTTGCAGCCTCAAGCGACTCTACAATTGCTGTACGAGCGCGTTCAATTAAATCATTTGTTTGATTGGCCGAGATATATTCCGCTGCGATATAAGGGTCGAGTGATAAAACTTGAACCACTGTAACTTTACTGCCAAATGCTTTAGCAAACTCAACTGCTTTTGCTACCGCTGCATATGCAGTTTCTGAACCGTCAACTGGAACAAGGATATTGTGATAAGCCATGGGGAATTTCTCCTTATAATCATTACTTAAATAGATGCTTTTAGCATTATGATTTATTGTGTATTAAAACAGGTTAAAACTTGATGCTAGTTGTATTTCCGGTAAAACAAAACCTAGTAATTTCATAGGGATATTTTACTTCCCCAAAAGATTTTATAATTTAATCTAACATGGATTGGTTGGGAAATTAGAGGGTTTAAAACTAAAGTATGATGAAATTGTAAGCAGATTTTTAATTTGAAATTATATGTAAAAAAATAGGCAAACTGCCTTTGAGAATTGTCATATCATATGTGTAGTAACTTATTAATAATGAATTAGAAATGACTGAAATAAAGCAATTGAATTGGCAACGCGATAATTTTGAAAATATTGAAGAAGCGTGGGAAGGCGATCTTTGGGAGAGACAGCGTTTAGGAATTCAGCTTACAAATTATGTTGATCGTTTGCAGTGTGGTGCTGTATTGGCATTGGATGCACGTTGGGGTGAAGGTAAAACGTGGTTTGTACGGCATTGGGCAAAGTATTTAGATGATACTCAGCATAACGTGATTTATTTGGATGCTTTTGCGAATGATTATCTTGATGATCCTTTTCTAACAATTGCAGCAGAGATTAGTCAAGCTTTTAAAGGCTCTAATGAAATCGATGCTGAAGAGATTGAAGACTTTAATTCAAAGACAGCTTCAGTATTAATTTCTTTAGCTTCGATTATTCCTATGATTGCTGCTCGTGCAGGCTTACATATGATTGGTTTGGGTGCTTTAGGTGAAGCTGCTCAGCAAACTTATAAGGAGGGGAAAGAGTTATATGATTTAGCAAGCGACCAAATTACAGAAAAAGTAAAAGAAAAAATAGAGGAGAAGATTAATAGTCATCATATTGAGAAAGAAACGATTCAAGATTTTAAAAATGAATTGAGCCTGTAAATTATTTTGTGTAAGTTCCATTTTTTATAAATGATCTTTTAATCGATCATCGAACTGAATCGTAAACCAATTCCATAAAGGGCTTTAATTTATAATAGATTAAAATATTGTACTAATTTTTCTACATCATCCGTCTGCAACTGCTCACGCATCTTTAAAAACTGCTTTTCATCTAAATCATACAACTTAAGTGAAAGCAGTTTTTGGATATCTTCTTCAGGAAAGCGATATTTAATAATTTGGGCAGGTATGCCACCTACAACTGCATAAGGTGGCACATCTTTTGTGACCACAGCACCAGTTGCAACGACTGCGCCTTCGCCTAGCTTCACACCCTGCATAATCATGGCGCGTGAGCCAATCCAGCAGCCATCTCCAATAACTGTATTGCCAGCAGGGACAAAACTGCGTGTATCGAACGGAAAAGCTGAAATCCAGTCAGTACGGTGTAATTGGTTGCCACCCATCATAATCACGCATTCAGCGCCAAAACAGACGAAATTGCCGATATAAAGCTGATCAATCGGCTTCTCTGGCGTTGCAGGTTTTTCATGTAAATAACGCACCACACAACGCTCAAAACCCTGATCCCAATAAGCGCTGTAATAACTGTAATTTCCCTTAATGTGAATATTCGGATTTTTCACCGTTTTAGAGATGAATTCGAATTCACACCAGTGTTTGACAGGGGAATTGATCAGATTATCCATAGAGAAATTTGCGGTGTGGGAGGTTGAGGGATTATAGCTGAATTTCATAACCTCTCCCTAGCCCTCTCCTTTAAGGCATAGGTATCTACACATCTTTAGGTACCTAATGCAATTGTTGCGATTTCATTCAGTTCATCTATTGAATATTCTGAGAGCAGTTGAAGAGTGTTCAGTAAAATCGAAAGTCCTGCCAATAT
>NZ_JABERK010000008.1:0-23751 GCF_013004315.1 Acinetobacter sp. ANC 5378 | reverse complement strand
ACCTTCAAAATCCTTGCTGAGCGTTATCGAAATAGAGGCAAAAGACTCGGTTTGAGATTCAATTTAATTGCTGGAATTTATAACCAGGAGCTGAGTAAAAAATGATTTATGAAAGAAGTCTATTTAATGATGAATACACATGTTGTTGATAAAAAAAGAAATGAAAAGTTAGATCAATTCTTAAGAGATATACGTTATGTTGTTCTGCTCAATTTAAGCTATATCTTATATTTGAATCCACACTATATGACTTCAGGTGATATCTTTGACTACCATGATAGCGGAATAAAGCCACCTGATAATTTACAGTATGAGGTGGCACCATTTATTCAGAATATATTTGATAGCTTAATTAAAGTTGAAGCTCCTTTAATTGCTAAACTAATTAAAAGTAATAGCTCAATGAAATTAAATTAATATCTCTTTATACAAGTTAAGTGTCTGATCACACATTTCTTTTAAGCTAAACATCGTGACTGGCTCAACCGCTTGAGGCTGATCAATATGCTGCTTTACGGCATTTAATAGTGCAGATTGATCATCAACATCAATTAAACCTTGCGGATAAACATTGGACAGAATTTCTGCAACACCGCCCCGATTCCAGCCAATCACCGGTGTACCCACCGATAATGCTTCTAAAGCGGTACGACCAAAAGTTTCCGCCTGATTAGAAAGGGAAAGAACGACATCACTAAAAGCCAGCCACTCACGAATATCCGAGCGATGACCGACAAAAGTGATTTTGTCGCTGAGACCTTTGCTTTGAATGTTGTCCTGCATTTCTTTTAAATAAGCAGCTTTTTTCGGGTCAGCTCCACCTACCACTACAGCATGCAAATTTGGATACTGGCTTTGCAGTTGTTCCATTAATTCAATTAAAGTTTCATGGCCTTTTAGACGGGTGATACGTCCGGGAAGACAGACTAAAAACTTGTTTTCCAGTTGAGGGGAATCTTTAAAGGTTTGATTGATCCACTGTGCAGAGGGTTGATAACCGTGAGGAAACTCTTGAGGTGAAATGCCGCGATAAATTCGCACAATATTTTCAGGCGGACAGTTTTTATAATGCTCGGTAATGTATTTCACCACACTGTCCGAGACGGCAATGACTTTTTCAGCTTGGGTCATAATGGCACTATAACGATTGGTTGAATAAAATCCGTGCATCGTTGAAATGAGATGTGGGCGTTTATGTGCGGGAATGCCTTTTAATGCAAAATGAGTCAGCCATGCAGGCACACGCGAACGAACATGCACAATGTCCGGTTGATGTTGCTCAATCAAATCACGCAAAGGGCGTATTTGCCAAAGACTGGATAAAGATTTTTTATGAATCGCTAAAGTGAGATGTTGTGAACCTTCCGCTTCAAGTTGTGCAACCAGACGTCCACCATTTGAAACCACCAAAGATTCGTGACCATCTGCAACAAGCGCACGTGCAATTTCCAGTGTGCCACGTTCAACACCACCACTGTTCAATTCAGGAAGAAGCTGCATAATTTTCATAGGTGTTATCTTCATTATTTTAAAGGGTGGGATTGATTAATAAATCTCGTCATAGCCTTCAGGGCGAGTTTTAAAGCGACGGTGAAACCACATATATTGAGTTGGGGCAATCCGCAGCTGATTTTCAATAATCTTGTTAACACGTGCCGCATCATCGACTTCATCTTCGCTCGGTAGATTTTCTACCGGTGCTTCAATTAAGACTTTGTATTGAGGATTGGCAATATCGCCATTACGATAGAAATATAGCGGAATCGCTACAGCTTTGGACATTTTAATTAAACGACGATGTGCAGTTACGGTTGCGGCAGGCACACCAAAAAAGGGCGCCATAATGCCTTGTTTGAGGCCATAGTCTTGGTCGGGACTGTACCAAATCGCACGCCCATTTTTTAAATGACGAATCAAGCCACGCATATCATCATGGTCGATTTGATTGGCGTAAATGGTGGCCCGGCAGCGGTAGATTAGCATATCCAACAGCGGATTATTTTGCGGACGGTAGACCACATCTGGCTCAAAATACTGAGCACACAAATAACCACCGGCATCGAGTAATGTTGAATGCGTGCCTAACAGTAAAACGCCTTTGCCCTCAGCTTGTGCTTTTTGGAGATGTTCTAAGCCTTCAATACTGACACGACCTTTAAACCACTGCGGACAATACCACGCATTTAAAGTTTCAAAAATCCCAATCATTTGGTCGACAAAAACCTGACGGGCATTGTCCTGAACTTGTTCAGCTGTCCATTCAGGAAAACAGACTTCCAGATTACGTACTGTGGTTTTACGGCGAGATTTCAGTTTGTTGAATGCCAGATTGCCAATAAAGGTGGCTAAACGGTGTTGAATGGCCCACGGTAAAATTGCCAGAATCATTAAAAATATGATTCCAATCCAAATGCCCCAATATTTAGGAAGAAGGAAAGACCATTGAAACTCACCCGGTTTGTAGTCTGGCTTTTTACTCATAATGACCGTTTATACCAAAAATTATCCGCAGTTTAACATGAAGTTATTTTGTAAATAAAAAAGCACCTGCAAAATACTTTACAGGTGCTTTTATAACATGGCTAAATTAGTTGCCTTGGGTCAGGTTCTCTAATTCATCCCAACGTTCTAATTTTTCAAGCAATAGCTCGTCAATTTCAGCTAAACGTTGTGATGCTTGAGCGGCTGCATCAGCATCTTTAACAAATAAAGAGCCATCTGCAAGCTGCTCATTTAGCTCTGCTTGTTCTTTCTCTAAGGCTTCAATTTCAGCCGGTAGCTGCTCTAAAGCACGCTGATCTTTATAGCTCAACTTTACTTTTTTCGGCGCAGCTGCTTCCGCTTTAGCAATGGCTTTTTTCACATCACTTTTCTGATCTACAGCAGTTTGGTCAGGGCGTTGTTCCAGATAGTCCTGATAACCACCGATGTATTCATCAATGTTACCTTTACCATCAAATACCCAAGTCGACGTGACCACATTGTCCATGAATGCACGGTCATGCGAGATTAATAATAAGGTACCTTTATAACCACCGAGCATTTCTTCTAATAGTTCAAGGGTCACCATATCCAAGTCATTGGTTGGCTCATCCATAACGATTAGATTGGATGGTTTAAGTAACAGTTTAGCTAAAAGAATACGGTTACGCTCACCACCAGACAATGCTTTGACCGGCGTACGGGCACGTTCAGGTGAGAACAGGAAATCTTGAAGATAACTGTAGATATGACGACGGCCACCGTTGACATCGACAAAGTCCGAACCTTCAGAAACGTTATCTTTAACCGATTTCTCTAAATCAAGTGCATTACGTAATTGGTCGAAATAAGCCACTTCAAGCTGGGTACCGGTTTTTACTGTACCGCCATGTTCAATCTCACCCAGAATGGCTTTGATCAGTGTTGTTTTACCGACACCATTGTCGCCGACTAAACCAATACGGTCGCCACGAAGCACCAAGGCAGAGAAATCTTTGATAATCGGTTCTTGATCGCCAAAAGCAACACTTAAATGTTCAATATCAAAGACCAGCTTACCAGAACGATTGGCTTCTTGCGTTGCCATGCTGACCTTGCCTTGTTGCGAGCGACGCGCTTTTGATTCTTCACGTAAATCTTTCAGCGCACGTACACGACCTTCATTACGGGTACGACGCGCTTTAATCCCTTGGCGAATCCAGACTTCTTCTTCAGCTAAACGTTTATCGAACAACGCATTTTGCTTTTCTTCCGCTTCCATTTGCTGCGCTTTAAGGTCAAGGTAACGTGAATAGTTACCTTCATAGCTACGCAAAGTACCGCGATCGAGTTCGACAATACGCGTTGCAATGCTGTCAACAAATGAACGGTCATGCGAAATAAATAATAAGGTTAAATTATTTTGATCGAGCAGGAATTTTTCTAACCATTCAATACTTTCAACGTCCAAGTGGTTGGTCGGTTCGTCGAGTAAAAGTACATCGGGTTGAGTGAGTAGCGCACGTGCTAATAGAACACGACGTTTACGACCACCGGATAAATCGGCTAAATCTGCATCCGGGTCTAAACCCATTTTGCTTAAAATAGAATTTACTTTGGTTTCTAAAGCCCAACCATCGAGCTGATCGAGTTTGTGCTGCAGGTTACCCATGCGGTCGCATGCTTCCATATCACCGAGTACGCAAGCATCACTGGCTTCGTGATAGGCTTTGAGTACCGCTGCTGCTTCACCTGCGCCATCAGCCACGATATCTGCAACTTTACCGGAATCCATGGGTACATCTTGAGCAAGCATGGAAATGGTGATGCCATTTTGTATAGAAACTTCACCACGATCTGGCAGTAAACTTCCCTCAATGAGTTTAAGTAAAGTAGACTTACCTTCACCATTACGGCCAATCAAACAAACTCGTTCACCGCGTTCCAAATTGAAGTTCGCGCCGTCGAGCAGGGAAGGTCCGCCAAACGCGAGTTGGACATCCCTTAACGTAATATAGGCCATACTGTTTCCTGAAATCCAAAATGAGGACTTAAAATGACTAAACAAAAAAATCTTAATGATCAGGCGTCATTTTCCGCACCCATAGAAGATTTGCAAGTGCGAATTACATTTTTAGATGATTTAGTTGAACAATTAAATGAACAGGTGTCTCTGCAACATGCCGAAATCGCTGATTTGAAAAAACAAATGCAGTTTTTGTATCAACGCATTGAGTCTTCCGATTTATCCGATGGAATTGCCGCTTTTGATCCAATGACCAATCGACCACCGCATTATTGAGTCAATCTTTACGGGTCTTTTTGCTGAATTGATTTGACCTTTTCATCCCAGCTCGCTCTAATGCGAGCTCAAAGTTTGCTTACTTGTCTATTGAGATTATGTCCAACAAAGTCGTTCTTCTTGATCTTGAAAAAAATATGCCGAGCGCAGCATTGCTGCGTGAGATTATTCAACACTACGCTGTAATTTACTTATTTAACTGCCAAGGAAAGTTTGAATACTCACTTGAAGATTTAACCGAGTTTTCAGGTTGGGTGAGTAGTGGACAAGTGGTGATCTTAGAAACTGCCGAGGTCGATCACAAAGAATTTGAATATGCGGTGGTGGTTGGGCAGCTGATTGCATTGTTAGAACCTGACACGACGATTGAAATCATTTCTGCCATGCCAAGCAGTGAAATTTTGCTTGAGATGATGCAATCCTCAGACATGAACTGTCACTTGATTCAAATTCAGCCGGAATCATTAAACTCAAAATATAAACTTCCAAGTGTTGAAACCATTAAGCAAAAACCAGAGCTGTTATTGGTCAAAAAATATTGTGATGCCTTAGGTAAAATGAAGGGCAAACCGAACTCGATTGAGAAACTTAAAAACTCGATCAGTAACATTTTGCAAGTTGAAACTGGTCAAGTACAGCAGCTGATTGCTTTACTGATTAATCTAAAAATTGTGAAACGTTATGATGAGCAAATTAACTTCCGTAAAAAACTATTAAAACAATGGACGGAACTAGATTTAGAGCAAGCACCGCTTTTAGAAACAGCACACAATAGTTCCCCGATTTTTGCTCAACTACAGACAGAATCCTCCTCAGATGAAGAACTGGAGCATTCAGATCCCATTCATCATGCGCAAAAAGATTTATTTAAAAACTTCTCTAAAATTGATCCGGTTCAGGTCATTGTTGCGCGTAAATTACGCGAATTAAAATCGGACAAGCCTAAAGACATTTATGCCTTGCGGGATTTGCTGGAGCAAATGTTCCCGAAATCGGATGTTAGATTGTTGCTTAAAGAGTTGATTGAAAAGGGATATATCTACTGGAATGGCAGTGAAGTGCTGTATAGTCACGAGATGTTCTTGAATTAATTTCATCGTTGCAACTTGCGTTTTATATTCAGCTTATGCAACTCTAATAAAGGAATAGACAAGGTTGTAGTATGGAAAATACCGGTATTTGGGTCATTGGCTTCATTATTCTATTTGTTTTGGGCTCGATTCTGGGTCTTCGCGTCAGTCCGCGAGAAAAAGCGTTAGGAATCATGCGTGAGAAAGCACGCAAGATGGCACTGCACCCACGTTTAGTCGCAGCTCCCGATTGGACAAAAATTCCAATGGCTTCTGAAAAGCGTGCCAGTATGGTGGCCTATTACAGCGTACTTATTCCAGATGCACGTCTGCCTTTAATGCGTGCGCGTGTGGAAGAGCAAAAGCTAAAGCTTGTGCAGGGCGATGATAAGTTTAACGATTTGCCCATTGCATTAAAGGGCATTTATGCTATTGATATGCAGGCAAACTGTGTAGGACTCTATTGGGATGAAGAATCTGACCTTCGAGCAACACAGTTAGATGACATCAAAACCTATTTACAGTTTTTGGCTGAACTTTAATTTATAAACGAAACACACAGGATTAACGGTTAACTATGGCGAACGCTCCTCGGTCTACATCCAAAAGCACCACAGCAAAATCACCGAGTGCTGCGAAAAAGCGTGCCTTAGTGATTGTGGAGTCGCCTGCAAAAGCGAAAACAATCAATAAATACCTCGGCTCAGATTACATTGTGAAATCATCCGTTGGTCATGTCCGTGACTTACCGACCGGTGGTTCTAAAAGTACAGAAAAAAAGCCGGTATCACGTGCCAAACTCACCGATGAGCAAAAAGCTGAAAAAGCACAAACGGCTTTGGTTAATCGTATGGGCGTCGACCCTGAACACGATTGGAAAGCTCACTATGAAGTGCTACCAGGTAAAGAGCATGTCGTTGCTGAACTGAAAAAACTGGCATCGCAAGTCGATGAAATCTACCTCGCAACGGATATGGACCGTGAAGGGGAAGCGATTGCCTGGCATTTAAAAGAAGTGATTGGTGGAGATGATTCACGTTATCAACGTGTAGTCTTTAACGAAATTACCAAAAATGCGATTCAAGAAGCCTTTAAACAGCCAGCACGTTTAGATCTTGATAAGGTTAATGCACAACAAGCACGCCGTTTCTTAGACCGCGTGGTGGGCTTTATGATTTCGCCATTACTGTGGGAAAAAATTGCCCGCGGTTTATCGGCAGGGCGTGTGCAATCGGTTGCAGTAAAATTGGTGGTAGAACGTGAACGTGAGATTCGCGCTTTTATTCCTGAAGAATACTGGCAGGTTTTTGCAGATACCAAATCTAAAAAAGATGACATTCGTTTAGAAGCAGTCAAACAAGGTGGTAAAACCTTAAAACTGCAAAATAAGGCCCAAACGGATGCTTTATTAAAAATTCTAAATGATGCTGAATATAAAGTTACCACGCGTGAAGATAAACCGACCAAGGTTAATCCAAGTGCGCCGTATATCACCTCGACCCTGCAACAGGCCGCAAGTACCCGTTTAGGTTTTTCTGTAAAGAAAACCATGACTATGGCACAGCGCCTGTATGAAGCAGGTTTTATTACCTATATGCGTACTGACTCAACATTCTTAAGTGATGATGCAGTCAATATGGTTCGTAATCACATTGAACTTGAGTTTGGTGAGAAATATCTTCCTGCCAAGCCAAACCGTTATGGTAACAAAGCCGGTGCGCAAGAAGCCCATGAAGCGATTCGCCCTTCAAATGTGGCTTTAAAAGGTGATCAGTTAGTCGGTGTCGATCGTGATGCACAGCGCTTGTATGATCTGATTTGGCGTCAGTTTGTCGCGTGTCAAATGACACCGGCAGAATACCTGTCTTCAACGATTTTAGTCGATGCCAAGGGTGTGGAACTTAAGGCCAAAGGTCGTACTTTGGTTTTTGACGGTTTTACCAAAGTTCGTGGTGCAAACAAAGCCGATGACGATATTTTGCTACCTGCAGTTAAGGTGGGTGAAGTACTAAATCTTGAGAAACTTGATCCCTCTCAACATTTTACCAAACCGCCTGCACGTTTTACCGAAGCATCATTGGTTAAAGAGTTAGAGAAAAAAGGCATTGGTCGTCCATCTACCTATGCAGCCATTATTTCAACCATTCAGGATCGTGGTTATGTGAAGTTGGATAACCGTCGTCTCTTTGCCGAGAAGATGGGTGAAATCGTGACCGATCGTCTCGATGAAAACTTCAATAACCTGATGAATTACGCTTTTACGGCCGATCTTGAAGGTCAGCTCGATAAAGTAGCCATGGGCGAGCGCAACTGGAAAGAGTTACTGAATAATTTCTACGGTGACTTTAAAAAACGCTTAACCACAGCACAGGGTGAAAACGGCATGCGTCGTAATCAACCTGTTGAAGTTGAAGCAGTACATTGTCCTGAATGCTCACGTCCAATGCAGATTCGTACCGGTACAACGGGTGTATTCTTAGGGTGTTCAGGCTACAACTTGCCGCCAAAAGAGCGTTGCAAAGGTACCTTGAACTTGACTCCGGTTGAGTCACTTGCGGCATTGTCTGATGATGATGCAGCAGAAACTGCTGATTTGATGTCGAAAAAACGTTGCCCGATCTGTGAAACGGCAATGGACAGTTATGTGATTGATGGTGGTCGTAAATTGCATGTTTGTGGTAATAACCCAGACTGTGCAGGTTTTGAACTTGAAGAAGGTGAGTTCAAAATTAAAGGTTACGATGGACCAACCATTCCATGTGACAAATGTGATGGTGAAATGCAGCTCAAGACGGGTCGTTTTGGACCTTACTTTGCCTGCACTAGCTGTGACAATACCCGTAAAGTGTTGAAGAGCGGTCAGCCTGCACCTCCACGTGTCGACCCGATTAAAATGGAACATTTACGTTCAACCAAACATGATGACTTCTTTGTTCTTCGTGATGGTGCAGCCGGTTTATTCTTGGCAGCCAGTAAATTCCCGAAAGTGCGTGAAACGCGTGCACCGAAAGTCGCAGAACTACGTTCTGTAGCTGAACAGCTTGATCCGAAATATCAGTTTATTTTGCAAGCGCCGGATGTAGACCCAGAAGGTAATCCAACACTGGTGAAATTCAGCCGTAAGAATCAGGCGCAGTATATTGGTTCTGAAAATGCTGAAGGGAAACAAACCAAGTGGAGCCTGGTTTTCCAGGATGGGAAATGGGTTGAAGCCTAATTTTTAAGAAGTGAAAAATGCTGACGAAAGTCGGCATTTTTATTGTTTTATAAATTATATTGGGCATGATTAATCAAAGATTATTTGAACACGTGACAAGGTCATGCACAACTGTCTGAGGCAGGACTACATCGCTAAAATACTGTTTCAGCGATAAAATAGATAAAAGACGGAAGTCGCCGAGTTTTGTGCATCACGTGCATGACAAAGTTTTTTGGTACTTTTTGACAGCAAAAAGTACAGAATGAGCTCCGACTATTCAAGGTTGAAGGGAAAGACTCCGTCATACTTATATGTTTTAATGATCTTTGAAAATAAATACAAATATTGAGATGTTGGGGAAATGTGGAAAAAAATTCGGGTACTGTGTTTACTCATCATTTTATTCATTGTGGCAGTCAATGCCTATCGTGATCAAAACCAGAATTGGTCCAAGCCTATTATTGTCATGCTGCATCCCATTAATGCAGATGGGCAGGCTGCTACCCAAAACTATATTCAGACCCTTAACTTATCTGAATTAAGTGCTGCACAAGAATACTTGAAACATATGTCTACAGAATATCGAGGACAACCGATTTCCATTTATTTTCAAATGGGTCGTGAACTCAAAAAGATACCTCCGAAAGTACCTGAGCATGCAAGCATGCTGGATACTATTTTATGGAGTTTAAAGTTCCGTTTTTATGCCTGGAAACAACATAAAAGTAAAGATGGCTCACCAAGTGTGACTTTGTTTTTAAATTATTATGATCCTACACAGACTAAAGAATTAAAGCATTCAACCGCCTTGCAAAAAGGGCGGATTGGTTCGGTCAATTTATTTGCCTCTAAAAAACAGTCTGAACAAAACAAAATTGTACTCGTACATGAACTGTTACATGCTTTTGGTGCAACCGATAAATATGACTTGGCGACAGGACAACCCCTGTATCCGATGGGTTATGCTTATCCCCATCAAAAGCCTTTATTTCCTCAAGCTAAATGTGAGTTGATGGCGGGACATATTCCTGTGTCACTTGATAAAAGTAAGATGCCGGACACTTTGCAACAGACAGTAATTAATGAAATTACCGCGATTGAATTGGGCTGGGAAAAATAAAAAATGTGGATAACGCTTAATTTATCCACAGTTTAACTTACTGATGTGGATAAAAATGTCGCATATTCATAACAGACATCTGTTTTAAAATATTGAAAAATAAACCTGTTCCTAAACAAAAGACTTGAGAAGAATCATGAAAACAGTAGGAAATGATTTAGTTCGACATCAGCTGCATGAAAATCGAAAGTGGTACTTAGGTCTAGGCATTCTGCTTATCCTATTCGGAGTTGTGTTACTGGCAGCTCTACCTTTTGCTACGCTTTCAGTCGTTTTTCTGTTTGGTGTGCTGATGATGATCGGTGGCGTTCTACACTTCATTGCAGCATTTAAGATCTTTGAGGGGGGCTATCGTTGGTTATGGGCATTGTTCGGTGTGCTGTATCTGGTAGCTGGATATTATGCTTTTACCACACCCGTAAAAACTGCAATTGTATTGACCAATCTGTTGGCGATTGTATTGATCGTTGCTGGTATTATTCGTGTCTTGAGTGCCTTTGTTTTTAAAGCCTATCAAGGTTGGGGATGGGTATTATTTTCCGGCATTCTTACCTTGGTGACAGGGATTCTTATTTTGATGTCACCCGATGCGCCGTTCTGGGTGCTGGGTCTATTCCTTGCAGTCGATATTTTGTTTCAGGGCATTAACTATATTACTTTAGCTTCTTATATCAAACGTGAAGTACCCAAAAGTTCTGCCGATGTTTAAATCCAATTCGACTAAAGAGCGCTATATGCGCTCTTTTTATTGTATAAAAGATTTATTCATTTCATTTTTTGAAGATCATGTCTAAAACTTTTGTCCTCGCTCCAGATTCTTTCAAAGAAAGCATGACTGCTGAACAGGCTTGTCAGGCGATGCAACGTGGCATCCAGAAAGTATTTGCGGATGCACATTTTATTCAGGTGCCCATGGCAGATGGTGGTGAGGGGACAGTCGATGCCTTGGTTTCTTGCCTAAATGGACAAATGATTGATTGTGACGTCACAGGACCTTTATCCACTCAAAAAGTAAAAACTTATTTTGGCTTAATTGAAGATGGCCAAACTGCTGTGATTGAAATAGCAAAAGCCAATGGCATTCATTTGCTCGAACCTGCTCAGCGAAATCCCTTACTGACTACAACTTTCGGTACAGGAGAGATGATTAAAGCGGCACTGGATTTAGGCGTATCTAAAATCATTATGGGTTTGGGCGGAAGTATCACCAATGATGCAGGTGCAGGTATGGCACAGGCATTGGGAGCAAAATTTTTAGATGCACACAATACTGAAGTTGCAATAGGTGGTGGACAGCTTGATCAAATTCGAACGATTGATATTTCAGGTTTGGATCCACGTTTAAAGCAAGTTGAAATCATGATTGCCAGTGATGTAAATAATCCTCTGACTGGAATAAACGGGGCATCGCATGTGTTTGGTCCACAAAAAGGTGCAACACCTGAAATGGTGCAACAGCTTGATCAGAACCTTACGCATTTTGCAGAACTGGTTGCTAAACAATTAAATATTGATGTTAAAGATATCGCAGGGGCGGGTGCCGCTGGCGGATTAGGTTTTGGTTTGATGGTATTTGCTGGTGCTAAAATTGGTTCAGGTGTAGAGCTTGTCATTGAACAGACCCAATTAGCAGAAAAAATTGCTCAGGCGGATTATGTATTTACTGGTGAGGGCAAAATTGATTTTCAGACCAAATTTGGCAAAACGCCGTTTGGTGTGGCGCAGGTGGCGAAGCGATTGAATAAACCTGTGATTGCTTTTGCGGGTGTGGTTGGGGATGGTATTGATGAGCTTTATGCGTTGGGATTTACTCAGATTATTGGCATTAACCCGTCAGGTTTCACTTTAGAAGATGCGATGCAAAATGCGGAAAGGTGTTTGGAGGATGCTGTAGTTACGGTGTTAAATAAACTTGAAAAGTGATCATGTTAAATTCTAAAAGTAGAGATACTCATAGCCCCAAAAGGATGTGAATAGATAAATGCTAACGCGTAGGCGAATTGTTACTTTGACAGGGCAAAGTAACCAAACCCTCTGTTATTCAGATGATGCGTCCATGCATCACTGAATAACGGCAGCATCCATGCTGCCTGCCACGATGTAAATTTCTTCTAGAATTTTCATCGCAAGTTTTCTGTTGATAGCTCTGTTAAACTATTAGTCTACCGAACACGATGAGATACCATGAGTTTAGCCACCCTGATTGATGAATTAAACCCTCAACAAAAGCAAGCAGCAACCACCGAATCTAAGCACAGTTTGGTACTTGCAGGCGCAGGCTGTGGCAAAACCAAAACCATTGTGGCACGTGCAGCTTATTTGATTGATCAAGGTGTTCCAGCCAATCAAATCCAGATTCTGACCTTTACTCGACGTTCAGCCAGTGAAATTGTGGCACGTGTGGAATTAGCACTCGGTGAGCAAGCCAAAGGTCTTCGTGCATCGACTTTTCATACCTTCTGTATGTACTTGCTGCGCCGTATTCCGAAAGCTTTTGGCTTGGAACAATTCTCAATTATTGATCGTGATGATCAGTTGATGATGTTCCGTCTGATTCGCGGCAAAGATGACAAGAAAAATCCAAATGCACTGCCAAAACCGAAAGAGTTATGTGATCTCTATTCTTTTGCACGAAATACGCGGCAAAAACTAAGTCTGGCTCTAGAAAAACAAATGCCAGAATTTCTTGAATATAAAGATCAAATTGCTGAAATCATGAAAGAGTATGAAGCTCGAAAACAGGCACGTAGCTTTCTGGATTATGACGATATTTTGGCGGTAGTGGCTTCAGCACTGGCACAATCTGACGGCTTGGTAGATTACGTTTCATCCATTTGTCAGCACATGCTGGTGGATGAAATGCAGGATACCAATCCCTTGCAATGGGCATTGCTTGAACCACTCAAAGATAAAACCAGTCTGTTCTGTGTCGGGGATGATGCCCAGTCCATTTATGGTTTTCGGGGGGCCGACTTTGAAAATATTCACCATTTTAAAGAGCGTGTACCCGATGCACAGATTTTTAAACTGGAAAAAAATTACCGTTCTACGCAAGAAATTCTGGACCTATCCAACTGGTTGCTTGATCAAAGTCCGATTCAATATGACAAGCATTTAGAGGCTTATCGTGGCGAGGGCATCAAACCTCGCATGCATATTTTCCCGAATGAGTTTGATGAAGCAAAATGGATTGCCATCGACATTAAAGAGCGGCATTTACTGGAAGGTGCAGCATG
This sequence comes from Acinetobacter sp. ANC 5378, assembly GCF_013004315.1. NCBI lineage: Bacteria > Pseudomonadati > Pseudomonadota > Gammaproteobacteria > Moraxellales > Moraxellaceae > Acinetobacter > Acinetobacter sp. ANC 5378. Next base: position 10,364 of record NZ_JABERK010000008.1, on the reverse strand, counting down.
GCATGAACATATGGTGTTGGTACGTTCAAGTTTTGCCGCGCGTCATATTGAAGCGGCATTCATTCAGGCCAATGTGCCTTACCGTTTTATTGGTGGCATGAAACTGCTTGAAACCGCGCATGTAAAAGACTTGCTCAGTCTGCTACGTGTGATCGCCAATCCTCTGGATGATATTGCCTGGATGCGTTTCCTGACCCTGTGGAATGGTGTGGGCGATGTTGGCGCAAGTAAACTGGCACAACAGTTATTGCTTGAACCTGAGACAGATCATATTTTTGAAAAGTTAGAAAAATTCGGCCGTATTCCGGACAATACTTTGCTGATCATGAAGCAGATGCTGGTATTGAAAGATCAAGTACAGGCTTGTGTATCGCTGGGTATTGAAGCGCTAAAAGAACAGCTGGAAGAAAACTATGCCAAGAAGGACTGGTCGAAACGCTTGGGCGATTTTGATTTAGTTAAGCAACTAGCATCTAAACATGATCAACTGAGTGAGTTTTTGGAAGAATATGTCCTCGATCCCGTGTCGATCAGTGAAATTGAGCGTCAGTCGCAGGATGATGTAGTCACACTCATCACCATCCACTCTGCCAAAGGGACAGAACAAAAAGTCTGTTATGTGGCGAATGTCTCGGCAGGACAATATCCACATGCACGTGCACAGGGTAATTTCGATGAAGTTGAAGAAGAACGCCGTGTGCTCTATGTGGCATTGACCCGTGCCAAAAATGAATTGATTCTCACCAAGCAGAATCTGAATTTATGGGCGCGTGATCAGGTGGATGATCAGGGTCGTAAGATTGAAAGTTATTTTTTGAACGAATTAACCCGTAATTTGTGCATGAGCGAAACCCATTACAAACAACGCCAGCAAACCGTGAAAAGCGCTTTAATTGAACGCCAGTCGATTAATTTAGATTTTGGCATTGATCTCGATTAAACTATCACAATTGCGTTATTTTGTTTTTTATTGCGAAGTTCAAAAAGTCGAGTAGGCGAGTGCTTTTTGATGATTTTGCCTATTTTAAGGTTGTAAGATGAAAATTTTAGTTCGTAGTTTAGAACGTACAGTAACAGAAGCTGAATTATTGAAGCTATTTCAAGATTTTGGCACAGTTGAGTCATGCAAGTTGGTGCTTGATGCGACGACAGGTAAATCGAAAGGTTTTGCTTTTGTTGAAATGCCACATGCTCGTGAGGCGATCAAAGCTATTAAGGGTTTAAATACCCTTCGTTTGCACGGACATGGTATTCGTGTAAAACAGGCTGAAGATAAGCCGGAAGCTGAAAGTAAAACTGAAAACAAATAATTAAAGGAGCGAAAGCTCCTTTTTTTATAGATAAAAATGAAACGGAATGTTCAGGTCCTGCCCATGATTGGTCCCAATGGAATATGTATTTCTCAGGGAATCAAGGTTTGAGAAGTCCAATCGTGAACAAGACCGAAGCTGCTGTAAAACGTAAAATCTATTTAATTGAAATGGATCATGCATAATTTTTATTGTGAATTGATCAAAATTAAGTTTAATCTTAAGTCTGTAACAAACGCCAAAATTTAGGAATATCGCTATGTCCCGTGTTGCTCGCTTCCATGCTGACCGTACCAATCAAAAACTGTATTTTGCACGTCTTTCATGCCAACAAGCTGAGCAAACTGACAATATTCAACAGGCACAGGCACATCGTGAAGCTGCCGTATTCCATTTACATGGTGCAGTCTTGGCATTTCTACAGGAGTTGGTGCGTTACTATCGTTTAAATGACTTTATGCCGACACTCAAGTCGATTGAACACAACATGGCGGAAAAGGGACAAGTATCTCCTGAAGTCACCGTGATGCAGCAATTGTCAAAGCAAGGTTTTATTGCAGAATTGAAGCGTGCGTATCGCATGTGCCAATATGCACCTGAGCCAAGTGCACCTGAACCAGAACATGAAACATCATCTAACTTAATTATTAAAGTGACGCAGACTTCACAGGCATGGTTGCCGGATACAAAAATTTTACGTGAATGGCATCGTGATTTAACCCAACTGATTGATGGCTTTCGTAACGAGATGGTTGAGTTTTAATCTTTTTTTCTGCTCTTGAAGTTTTTGTTATCGACCTTATATAAATAGTCTACGTAATGCAAAGTGCAACTGCCTTTGCCACCATGTTGAACATGGAGGAACTATGTCTATAGAACAATTGAAAGAATTATTTGGTAATCAAGAAGCTATTTTAGAATTGGTTCAACTTGAAGGTGGTGAGTTGGCATTGCGAAATGCAGGCTCTCAAAAAGAACCCTTGGTTAAAATTCAGTTTAATGATGAAGTTAAGTCATTACTGGGTGATCAAATGCCTGAGATTGCACAACATATGGTGCAAGCCGCTTTGTTTGCCATGATGGAAAAGCAGGTCAATGAATGGCAAGCAGAGATTGTCGATGATCAACCTAAGTATTTGAGCTGATCTCTCCCCCAATAAAAAAACGCACTCATGGGTGCGTTTTTTTACGATACAAGATTAATGGGTGGGATCTTGCTGATGTGCAATCTGGATTTGATGGAGAATATGATTGGTCATATTCTTCGCCATTTCCTCTTTGGCAAAATAGACTTCACCAATACCATCACGACGAATCACTTCAGCTTCTTCCTTGCTTTCTGCACAGACTAAAACCTGAATTTGCGGATTCAAGGTTTTGGCAATATCCACAATTTTGTGAATATCTAAAATATCCATCGGTGATAGCACCAATAAGCGTGCATGTTGAATATGTGCTTGAATTAATACGCTTGGTTCAGTGGCATGACCAGAAACGGCAGCAATGCCTTTTTCACGTAAACTTTCTACAATTTCGCGGTTTTCTTCCGCAATTACCACTTTAATGTCTTGAGCCATTAATGTTTTGGTAATGCGACGACCGACTTCACCATGACCGACAATCACCACCTGATCACGCAAATACTCTTGAGATACTTCATCAGGCAGCATCGACAGAGGGTCACCACTACGTTCAAGTAAACGCGCCAAATGCGAGCGTTCACGAATCCAGTTTTGTACAGGTTCAATAGCAGAGAACACAAATGAATTCAGGGTAATGGAAATCAATGCGCCCGCTAGAATCAGGTTTTGCCCTTCTATGGAAAGTAAATTGAGTGAGAGGCCCAAAGTTGCCAGAATAAAAGAAAACTCGCCAATTTGCGCAAGGCTTGCACCAACGGTTAATGCGGTATTAATGGGATATCGGAAGAATAAAACCAAAGCCATTGCTGCAATGGTCTTGCCAATCATAATGATGCCAACCACAGCAAGCACGTGGAAAGGTTGCTCAATCAAAATGCGTGGGTCAAACAGCATGCCGACAGATACAAAGAATAAGATTGAGAAAATTTCACGTAAGGGTAAAGTTTCTTCTTCTGCACGGTGACTGAAATCAGATTCTTTAACCACCATCCCTGCGAAGAATGCCCCCAGCGCCATGGATACGCCAAAGACTTTATAAGCACCAAAAGCAATAGATACAGCAGCAGCAACGACGGTTAAGGTAAATAATTCGCGGGAACCTAAGCGCGCCACAATTTGCATGATCCAAGGAACCAAGCGTTTCCCGATAATTAGCATAAAGGCAATAAAACCAGCCACTTTAAGCAGGGTAATTGCTAAGGTCATCCAGATGTTTGCATCGGTACTGGAACCAGCAACATGTGTGCCACCGAGTAACACTGCTGTGGCAGGAAGTAGAACCAGAACTAAGACCATGACCAAGTCTTCAACCAATAACCAGCCCACGGCAATTTTACCGTTGACCGAGTTGAGTAGACCGCGGTCACCTAATGCTTTGAGTAATACTACAGTGCTGGCACAGGACAGGCTTAAGCCAAAAACCAGAGCAGAACCAAAACTCCAGCCCCAGATCATGGAAACGCCTATTCCCAGTAAGGTTGCTACAGCAATTTGTAAAACCGCACCCGGTAAAGCGATTCGACGCACCTGCATCAAATCATTAAGGGAAAAGTGCATCCCGACACCAAACATCAGGAACATGACCCCAAGTTCAGCCAGTTGGTTGGCAAGATGAATATCTCCGACTATACCGGGCGTGTTCGGACTAATAATGATACCGGCAACGAGATAACCGATAAGAGGGGGAAGGCGTATACGAGCTGCAATATAGCCAAAAATAAGCGCCAGTCCAAAGCCAACGGCTAATAAGATGATGAGATCTACGTCATGAGGCACTAAAAACTCCTTAAGCCTAGTTAAGGGTAAAATACAAAAAGCACAAACGGTGCCAAAAAATTAGCTAAAGTGTATCAACTAGGATAAAAAAAATGCAAAAAAAAACGACCCAGAAGGTCGTTTTTTTAAGAAGGCAAAATTATTTAATTTTAGCTTCTTTGAAAATCACGTGTTGACGGATTTTTGGATCAAATTTTTTGATTTCCATTTTTTCCGGCATAGTACGTTTGTTCTTAGTTGTGGTATAGAAATAACCAGTACCAGCTGAAGAAACTAGACGAATTTTATCACGCATGGTTCGAACTCCTTAGATCTTTTGACCTTGAGCACGTAGGTCAGTAACAACCTTTTCGATACCCAATTTGTCGATAATACGCATACCTTTAGTGGTTAAACGAAGACGTACAAAACGTTTTTCGCTTTCTAACCAGAAACGGTGGTGATGCAGGTTCGGCTCGAACCGGCGTTTGGTTTTGTTATTGGCGTGCGAGACGTTGTTGCCAACGACTGGACGCTTGCCGGTAACTTGGCAAACCTTAGACATGGTGAACTCCATTGCTAGACAGCACCGATTGTGCGGCTAGTCATTAAAAGTAAACGGATGAAATCATTCAAGGGGCGTTTTATATCAAAAATACGCTTAAAAGACAAGCGAATTTAATAAAAACCCGGCATGAACACGTGCAATAGCTCATGCCTTGATCAGTTAGCGAAGAAGGGTCTTCGAAATTAATTTATGAATCGGCTTGTTAAATGGTGGGAGAATGAATTTTAAGCTATAGAGCTTAGGATTCGACATCACCGACCGTTCATGAGACAAACTGAAGAAACCTTCTGGGCCATGATATTTCCCCATACCTGAAGCACCGACGCCACCAAATGGTAAATCGTCTTGTGCAACATGGGTGAGTACCGTATTTTGCCCGAAATGCCCTGAATGAGTATGCTGTGCGACATAGTCGGCACGCGCCTGATCAAAGTCGAAATAGTATAAAGCAAGTGGACGCGGACGGCTATTAATAAAGTTAATAACATCGTCAATTTGATCATATTCCATGATTGGCAGAATCGGGCCAAAGATTTCCTCTTTCATAATCCGCATTTCAGTGGTTACACCGGTCAATAAAGTCGGTGCAATTTTTCGAACTGCAGTTAAATCTTCATGTTCAGGATTGATTTCGATCATTTTGGCACCCTGATTACGGGCATCTTCTAAATAACCTTGCAGGCGATTGTACTGTTTGTCATTAATAATCGAGGTGTAATCCTGATTGTATGCAATATTTGGATACATCTCTTCAACACATGTCTTGAACTGCTCGATGAATTCGGCCGTTTTTCCTTTAGGCAGGAACATATAGTCCGGTGCTACGCAGGTCTGACCTGCATTCCACAGTTTACCGGCAGCCAGACGTTGTGCCACATCTTGCAAATCAATCGATGGGTGAACCAGAACAGGGGACTTTCCGCCCAATTCTAAAATGACCGGCACCAGGTTTTCTGAGGCAGCCGCCATCACGGTTTTACCAATTTCGGTAGAACCGGTGAAAATGATTTTATCAAAGGCTAAATGGCTAAATGCATCAGAAACAGGACCGCCACCATTAATGACTGCAACCAATTCGATCGGAAAGGCTTCAGTCAAGGCTTTTTCAAGTGCACGACCAAAATTGCTTGATGCACTGGAAATTTTGATCATGGCATTGTTGCCGGCAGCAATTGCACAAATCAGTGGACCAATCGACAATAATAAAGGATAGTTCCAAGGGGCAATAATCCCGATCACACCGAGCGGTTGATATTGAACCCAGGCTTTTGCCGGTTGATGAATAATTCCGATATGGCGTTTCGAAGGTTTCATCCAACGGGTCAAATGCTTGCTATAATATTTAATCTGCTCAAGACAGGTGAGTAATTCACCGATTTTGGTTTCGCCAATAGAACGGTTACCATAGTCTTGGTTAATTGCTTCGGCAAATTGATCTTGATATTTAACTAAGATACGCTTTAAACGTGCTAAACGATCAATACGTTCCTTTGCACTTGGTAAAGGATGGCATTGATAGGCATGTTTTTGCTGTTCCAGCACATCATGCAAGTGCGGAATATCGAAAGAATGTGGTGTCATTGAAGTTGTTTTTGTATGACTATTCATGACCTGCTACCATTAAATAAAAGCGATTAATTTAATTTTTAGAGTAAAAGCTCTAAATAGTCAAGTTACTTTATGTGTTAGCTAGCTAACCTATTGAATGAATGGTTACTTTAGGATGTCTCACTCCAAAACGGTGAAAACCAAAGATCGTATTTTACAGCTCAGCTTACAGTTGTTTAATGAGCGCGGTGAGCGTTCAGTGACAACAAATCATATTGCAGCTGAACTGAGTATGAGTCCGGGTAATTTGTATTACCATTTTCGTAATAAAAATGAAATTATCAAAGACTTGATGGAGCAGTATCAGAAAGAAACTTTGGAAATGCTTGCATTACCAGATGATCGCTTGCTGGATGCCAATGATAAGATTCGTTATTTTCAAGTCCTGAGCAGCCAGCTCTGGGCTTATCGCTTCTTGCATCGTGATGTTTATCATTTGGTTGAAAATAATGATGATTTTCGCAAAATGTATCCACGTTTTGCCGGTCAGGTGATGCAACAGGGGCAGAAAATTTATAAAGCCTTTGTCAATGCAGGCTTGATGCAAATGACGGACTCGGAAATTGAGGCCCTGATTATTAACTTGTGGATTGTTTTAACTAACTGGACCAACTTCTTATATATGTCGGGTCATATTACCGACTCAAATACTTTAGAAGAAAAATGGGTCTGGCAGGCATTACGTCAAATGGTGTTCCTGGAAGGAGCGTATTTGCGTGGTGAAAGTCGTCAAACTTATGAACATTTGCTTGAAACGCTGGGTCCTTCAGAGCTTTTTGAGAGCCTGTCTTCAAGTAAAAATCCCGATGCAACATAGCCTATTTAGAAAGCCTTAAAAAAGCGTTAGAATGCTCGGCTTGTTTTTCAATTTAACTGATTAGTGATATAAACCAACATGAATATGACCACTGCTAACACAGCACGTTTACTGATTACTTGCGAGGATAAACCAGGAATCGTGCAAGCTGTATCGAGCTTTTTGTATCATCAAGGAGCAAATATTACCGCACTTGATCAATACGCGACTGAAGCTCAGGGCGGGCGTTACTTCATGCGTGTTGAGTTTGAACTGGATAACTTGCAAAGCCGTAAAGAAAATTTGACGCAAACTTTTGCGAGCAATGTTGCAGAGCGCTATAACATGAATTGGCGTTTGGCTTTGGTCAGCGATGTCAAAAAAGTCGGCATTTTAGTCTCTAAAGTCGATCATGCCTTGCTTGAGCTGTTATGGCGTCATGCACGTGGTGGTTTACCGTGTGAAATCACCACCGTGGTGTCCAACCATGAAGATTTACGCGAGTCAGTTGAAAACTTCGGTATTCCTTTTGTTGTGGTTCCAGTCAATAAAGAAAACAAACGTGAAGCCTATGCCAAAATTGATGAAATCATGCAGGGCAACGATTTGTTAGTTCTTGCACGTTATATGCAAATTCTGGATGAAGAATTTGTTAAAAAATGGGAAATGAAGGTTATCAACATTCACCATTCATTCTTGCCTGCCTTTGTCGGTGCAAACCCTTATAAGCAAGCGTATGAAAAAGGTGTGAAACTGATTGGTGCAACAGCGCATTATGTGACAGCTGATCTCGATCAGGGACCGATCATTGAGCAAGATGTAGAACGAGTAAATCACGATTTTACCGTCGATCAACTTCGTGAACTTGGACAAGACGTCGAACGAAATGTGCTGGCGCGTGCGGTAAAATGGCATCTTGAAGATCGTATTATTGTCGATGGCAATAAAACCGTAGTCTTCCAATAAAACAACATTGACTAATTTTTAAAGAAAGGCATACTTAAAGTATGCCTTTCTTGTTTCATTGATTAAAAAAACTCATCAAAACTTACGATTTAATAGTTGCAAATGAAAACACTTCTCATTTATTATTGCGGTGCTTTAATTGTACTAACCGATGAGCTTGATTGCTTAAATCTGTATTGATCTACAATCGCTTTAATTAGGTAACTGATTTTAATGAGTCAATCTCCCGCTCTAAATATGCAAACTCCCAATCCGATGAAAAAGAAAATTATCACAGCGCTTATCGCCGTTGTGGTCGGTCACATGGGCGTGTTGTGGGCGGTGGGACAAATGAAAACCCCGGAACTCAAACCCGTTGAAAAAGAACCTTTAAAAGTTCGCTTTGTTAAAATTCAAGAACCACCAAAACCTTTGCCGCCTAAGCCAAAAGCTGAACCGAAAAAAGAGCAGCCCAAGCCTAAGGAAGTGAAAGAAGTTAAAATTGTAGAAAAACAGCTTCCACCACCGCCGAAAAAGGTAGAGAAGGTTCAACAAGTTAAAAAAGCAGAAACACCAAAACCAGTGGTGAAGCCGGTTGAAGCACCGCCTAAACCAGCTGTCACTACAACGATTTCTGAAACTAAAGTAGTTAAACCTGTACCGGTCGCTAAACCTGCGCCAGTTGCGCCACCTGCACCTGTTGCTCCACCAGCCCCAACTGCACCAGCCCCAACTGCACCACCATCGCCAAAAAGTGTATCGATTGGTGGCTCGGGCGTGCAATGGAGTCGTTCGCCAAAACCTTCATATAACAATAGCGATTTAGAAGGCCAAACGCGTATTGTGGTGGTGCATATTGAAGCGAATGAAAAAGGGGTGATTACCTCGGCGCGTATTTCGCGTTCGAGTGGTGTGCCTGCTTTAGACAACAAGATTTTACGCTCAGTGCGTAGTTCCAAATTCAAACCGTACAAAGAAAATGGCGTGGCTTATCCAATTAGTGCTGACCAACCATTTGAATTGACATTGAATCCACACGGCTAACATTTTTTAGGAGTTCGAGTATGAACTTTTCAGTTTATTGGCAACACGCCGATGCAGTGAGTAAAACACTGTATTTCGTGTTATTGGCAATGTCGATTACGACATGGACAATCTTCGTTTTACGTTTAATGGGGACTCGCCAACTGAAGCAACAAGCTTATGCTCAACTTTCTCAAGCGTTAAGCAAGTTAAAGGCAAAATTTGCCCCTTTAAATTTTGAACAGCGTAAGGCAGTGGCAGAACAGGCTTTATTGCGTCAAATTTCTGCTGAAAAATCGAGTGCTGAAAAAGGCGTTGCGGTTCTAGGTACCATTGCTTCACTTGCACCGTTTGTGGGTTTGTTCGGTACAGTGTGGGGTATTTTCCATGCCTTAGTTGCGGTAGGTAAGAGCGGTCAAGCTGGTTTGGCACAAGTGGCTACACCTGTAGGTGAAGCCTTGATCATGACCGGTTTAGGTTTGGCCGTGGCGATTCCTGCAGTACTGGCTTATAATATTTGTACCCGTGTGAACCGTGGTTTGGCACATGAGCTACAAGACCAGGCACACACCTTGTTGATTGATACCATGTTGCAACAAGATAGTTCAGCTCAAGTAGCGACTAAAGCAACGGCAAATAATTTGGTTGGAGGTCAAGCTTAATGGGCTTTCAATTGGGCGAAGACAACGATGTAGGCATGAATGAGATGAATCTCATTCCACTGATCGATATTATGTTGGTATTGATGATCATCTTCTTGGTGACAGCAACCGTTGCTAACCCATCAATTCCATTAACCTTACCAAAAACCACGGCAGATATTATTGATTTGCCTCCTAAAAATGTGACCATCAGTATTAATGCGGGTGGAGAAGTGGCTTGGAATGGTGATGTAGTCACGCTTGACGAGTTACAGAAAAAATTTAACGAAGCGGGTCAGGAAGAGCGTCAGCCGACCATTGTTCTGAAAGCAGATAAAGAATCACGTTATGATGCTGTTGCACAAGTGATGTCTCGTGCGAGCGAAGCCGGGCTCAGCGATATTGCTTTTGCGACTGATAACTAATCCAAAATATAAAAAAAGCGACCGAGAGGGCACTGCTGTCCCACAATTTTTCATAAAAGGAGGCTCAATTGAGCTTCCTTTTGTTTTATCGGTATTTTATCGGGCATGAATAAAGCTTTTAAGGTTTTTCTCTCAAACAGATTTACTTGGA
>NZ_JABERK010000001.1:0-3724 GCF_013004315.1 Acinetobacter sp. ANC 5378 | reverse complement strand
AAACTTCGAGTAATTTCTACCATCAATCAATGAAAATAATTTCGATCGATCAACCAGTAAAAATCCACACAAGTTGTTCTTCATAATCTCTTAATGATCTTCTTGCTCTTCGTCAGAGACAAGTTCAACGCAATAAATGCTAACAACTTAACTTAATCAGCTAAGTTCGTTTGCTGTATCGCGTTGGTATGAGCTCATTATAGGGCAATTTCTTACACGTGCAAGGGCTTTTAACTGATTGCTATATTAAGTGTTGCATTTTTATGCACTATTTTGGTTCAAAATTACACTAAAAATCAGTTAAGCACATAATTATAAAGCATAAATATGACTAAAATATTTCTGCTTTAATTTGTATTAGTTTTTCTCGGGTGCTGCTTTAACAGTCACACTGACGATTTTCACTGCTTGCTTTGGTACATTTTGATGCATTCCAAAGTTTGCAGTCGGAACTTTAGTGATTTTATCGACCACATCCATTCCTTTAATGACTTTACCAAACACGGCATAACCCGCATTCATCTGGCTTTTATTTAGAAAGTCGTTATCTACTGTATTGATAAAGAATTGGCTGCTTGCTGAATTAGGACTGTTGGTACGTGCCATCGCCAAAGTGCCACGGGTATTTTTCAAACCATTATATGATTCATTTTGAATTGGAGCTTTAGTTTGCTTCTCCACCATGTTGGCATCCATTCCGCCACCTTGAATCATGAAGCCTGGAATCACGCGATGAAAAATGGTACCGTTATAAAAGTTATCCTTTATATAGCTTTCAAAATTTTTCGCTGAAATAGGTGCTTTGTCATTAAAGAGCTCTATTTCAATATTTCCCATGGAGGTTTTCATTTCTACAATCGAGTTTGCAGCGATCGCTTGTAAACTGATAAAGGCAGCACCGACAGCGAATAATGTCTGTTTTAACATTTCTTTACTCTTCTACTTCAAGTTGTAATTGTCAATTTCTATATATTAATCGTTCACTATAAATAAAACAGCATCTCTTTTTGAGATAAAACGAGAATGACAATGAGTGAAGAATTAACCACTACAACTTTTCATCACCATCCACCTTGGAATTTACTGGGTGATGCCTTTATTTTGAATTACTGGTTGACGCCAAACTTTATTAAATGCAATCAAGCTTTCCATCTTGCTCCCTCCCCGATTGGACGAGTTATACAGGTTATATTGGTTCGTTATCATGAATCTCCAGTGGGGCCTTATGATGAGCTTCTGATTTTAGATCACCCTTTAATGAGTAAAAGACGTTTATCTTCGATTCCTAAAATTTATGTGTCTACCGAAACTTCTGTGGTTCATGGTCAACATTTTTGGGGAATTCCGAAACAATTGGCTCAATTTGAATGGTTGATGAAAGATGATGTAGTGTATTGCAACGTTTCATTTGATCAGCAAGAAATGAGTTTGTGCTTGCAGAAGTACAAACATAGTCAGGCTTTCTATATTAATAGCCATCATTTACCCGCACGACTGCTCAACATTCATCAGACCTGGCAAGGTTTGAATTATCAATTCAGCCCGCAATTTCGTGGCAAGTTATGTAAACTCAAACAAGCCTCCTGGAAAAATACGCTGGATGTCTTTCCAGATTTTTCTCAAGCCAAATATTTACAGAGTTTTTATGTTCCCGAATTTAGACTCACGCTACCTGCAGCCAGGATTGAGCAAAAATAAAAAGGTGTTTCACGTGAAACACCTTCTATACAAATAGTCGAATTTATTAAAAAAAGCTTAAACGTGTTTATCCCAAAACTTTCTATAGTTTTTACTGATTTCAATCACGTACTTTTTAGCCCGATAAGAAATTGGGGTTAGGTTGACAAAACCATGGGCTTGATCACTGTATTCCTGATAATGCACTTTCACACCACGATGACGTAACTTGTAGGCATAAATTTCACCTTCATCATGCAATACATCATGACCTGCGGTAATCACAAATGCAGGAGCTAATTTGTCATGTTGGCCGTAGGTCGGTGAAATAATTGGGTCATCCAATTCAACTTGATGAGTTTCAGCATAATAGTGCGTTACAAAGTCGACATCCGTCCCTGTTAAAACTAGACCTTCTTTATACGCATGGAACGATGGATGACGGCTTTTAAAATCTACCGCCGGATAGAGCAGTAATTGCGCTTGTGGTGCATAAACTTTGTTGGCACTACGCTGGGCAACGACTGCACTAATATTGCCGCCTGCACTATCGCCTGCCACAGAAATTCTATTTTTCAAGATTTTAAGCTGTTTTCTATTTTGATATACCCACGCCAGTGCATCTTCACAGGTTTGGATCAGTTTTGTCGGGCTGGCTTCTGGCGCTAAGGGATAGTCAATACTCAGTACCTGAACCTTCGCATAGACCGCAAGTAAACGACAAACCTCATCGTGAGAGTCCAAACTCCCCACCACAAAACCACCGCCATGATAAAACACCACCATGGGAAGTTTTTTACTTGGTGCAGGATGATAGTGTCGCGCGAAGATGGTGCCACTATGTAAAGGGAGCCGTAAATCTTCAACACGATTTACTGGGGTGGGTTTACTCTTAATCGCCTGCATTTGTAGATCAAAGGTTTTACGCGCGTGGATAATATCTTCACCGATGAAACCACTATTCCCTTGTATTAATTGTGCCGCCATCATGCATTGAATTAAAGGGTCAAGTTCAGGATATTCGTGGGGATATCTTAAAATTTTAGCTAAAGACTTTTGTGCAAAACTCGGCAATCGATCCAAAGTGCGTGCTGCAGTGCCTTGACCTTTATCTATCATCGTCTGTAGCGTTCGATTAAAAGCAACCATAAATCCACTTTCCTTTTATTATATTCTTCACATTTTCTACATGATCAGCCGATAAGTGACCATAATCTTATATAAGTCTAATCATGTGTATACACAGTAAAAACATTCATACGCTAATCTTCTTTTTATAGCTTGTCATTGACAATTTCCATGTATATTTCGGAGTGTTTTGCTACTCCTTAAAAGAAGGATGTAAGCCATGACTAAAAAACTGATTATACTCTCTTTAGCGACTATATTTTTAGCTGTAGGTTGTGTCGCATTTCCAGAAGATGGCGGTTATTACAATGGTGGTTATGATTATCGCTATGACCGTCGTTATGATCGAGACTATGACAATCGATATGACCGAGAACGGGATCGTCAACGTTGGGAATATCAACAGCGTCAAAACCGCTTGGAGTTAGAACGAAAAAAACGTGAACTTGAACGTCGCCAGTGGGAACAGAATCGGCAAAAACAGTCGGATTGGGAACGTAAAAAACGCGAACAACAGCATCAATTAGAACAGCGTAAGAGAGCTGCTGAACAAAATCGAAATAACCAATCCAATTGGGATCGCAAAAAGCGTGAACTTGAACGCCAACGCTCAGAACAACAGCGTAAAAAGGCCGATGTACAACATCATCAAAAAACGCAACAGCAAGGTAAATCTCAAGAAAGACGTTGGGATGATCATCGTCGCGATACTGATAAGCGAGTTGGTGATCGTCGCGATAATTAAAATTCTTTATCTGCTCAATGCCCTTTCCAACAAAGGGTATTTTTTTGATTTGGCGGATTCAAGCGGCAAGTGCAACAGTATAAAAACCAGCCATAATATCACTGGGTGTATACCAGCCCAGTGTCTTTCTAGGACGATTATTTAGAGCAGTCTCTATCTGTTCTATCCGCTCTT